>JAHEDF010000411.1:0-3533 GCA_024641365.1 Planctomycetota bacterium
ACTCAATGTTGGCAACTCTATGATCGGAGCATCTAATTATATAAAACGCGCCTGGCAAGCAGCTAATCCAAATTATAAAAATTTAAAGAATCCTTATAATGATACGTCAAATTTCCCCTACAATTGGAACGCGGAAACTAATGAAGTTGATTTGAGAATGTCTGGCGACTTAGCGCCTGTTGGCGCCCTGTGTGCCATGTTCCTTGGCCTTCACAATGGTAACATTATGTTCGAAACTATGTGCAATTACATAATGAAACAGCAATTCCCCGTCAAATATCCAACCAATACCTACTACATGTACTACAGCACTTTAACTCTATTCCAAGCGGGTGGCGAGCGATGGAATAAGTGGAATAACACCGTTCGTGATCTGTTAGTTAACGCACAAAGGAAGGATGAAGGCTGTTATAATGGTAGTTGGGACTGGGAACGTACTGAATTCTTGGGTCACGAATATGGACGCATTCTCAGCACCGCGTACTGTTGCCTGAGTTTGGAAGTATATTACCGCTATAAAAAAGTCGGCGCAAAGAAGGTCGGAAAATGAATTAATTAATACGTGAGTTTATAATTTATAAAAATTAAAAACGCTCTTTGTAAATTCCAAGTAATTATAAAACTTTTGACTCTCTTTTGGCCTTTAATCAAGGTGAGAATAATTAACGGTAAAAGGCTATGCCCTTATAATTACGGGCGGCAAAGTATCTAATGATTGCGTTCCAGGAGACTTTTTTCGTAATAATTAGTGATGATTTGATAATATCAGCAGTAATTGATCTATTCCCATTATCTTGTCCAATGAGTTAAGATGCTCATATATCATTTAGTTGGCAATTAATCCTGGGGTCTTTTTTAATCCCCTGATTTTTCCTGTCATTTAAGTCTTCTCTTAGCCAACAAGCATAATTTTATTGTCACCGTGAACATCATCAGCAATAATACTGAGAAGCCCGATCCCATTCCACATGAAGATTCACTACCGTTTGACGACACTGACGACGATGACGACGATGATAATATGGTATAACTATGGTGCGTGACTGCACCTAATGATGCATTATTGGGGCCACTTAACGTAACCTCGATTATTTCGTCATCTTCACTTAGCATGTCGTTTATGACTGTTATGGAAATATTTTTCGTCGTTTCACCGGCAACAAATGTGAGTAACCCATTCGACAACGTGTAGTCGACGCCACCCCCCGTCGCCGTACCGCCACTGACGGTGTAGTTTACCTTTACCGTACGGCCTGAAGCCGTCGACAACGATACTGGCAGTGTGACATTTGATTCCAATTCACTTCCGCTTGATGACGCCTTTGTAAAGGCAACTATTGGAGCCGCATCATCATCGGTAATTGTCGCCGTATGTACCGTTATTGCACCCTTGGTTGCATTTGTCGGTGTACCCATGGTTAATTTGACTGTCTCATTATTTTCATCCAGTGAATCAGCAATAATTGTGATAGTTGCCGTACCGTTGGTGGATCCAGCAGCAATGAAGATCGGGCTTGTAGCAATCGTGCGATCAGCATAGGTAGCCGTACCGCTTATTGTAAATGGCACCGCTACTATTTGCCCGGAAGTGGCTGATAATTGTGCCGTCACTGTCAGGGTACCATTCTCATTCACTGATGCCTGGCTTGATTTTGTCCAGCTTACGGTTGGCTTCGCGGTGGTCGCGCTCGATAATTGAATCTGCCTCCACCTTCCACGCGACCAAGCGGTTCCTGTGCCTTCTGGAATTAGTCCATTTGTATGCGTGTTCGACTCAACAGCGATGGTTGCATTTGCAGGAATTGAAATGTTACTCCAGGTATGGAAATATGGTTTCAGATCCTTGCTGTTACCAACGCGTGGATTCTGAAAAGTTCCAACGATCTCGCCGTTGATACGCAGTTTATAGGTACTTTCTCCATCTTCTTCCGTAAGCGTTACTATGGTGACATTATAAATGCCCGTAGTTCCGGTGAACGTACGTTCAGCCCGTGCATATTTATCACGATTTGCCGCTATCGAAGTATCAATAGCAAGCGCATTGAAAGTGTTGTCTTTATAATAAGTGACATCGCCAGCATTTATATTTGTAAAATCCGCACGTGCATTAAAACCTAACCCAGGAGACAAAACACTTTCAAGTAAAATTCTTACCTCTGGCCATCCAGACTTCGGGTTTCCACCATTCGGACCACCGCTCAAAAACCAATAGGTCATGCCCGCGTCAGAAGGATCAAATTTTCCATCATTAATAAATCCGTCACGGCTCCATACCCAACGGTATGGTTCATGGGGCGAGTCACGTAAAAAATCCCAATAAACACGTGGCGTGTTCCAATCATAGGGCGTGTTAGCAGTTTTCCCGTTTTGATCAGCAATTTTATGAAATGTGACAGTCGGAAAATCAGATTTTAATAATGCCCAGGTGTGAGTCATATCCGAACCTTCAACGTGGGTATTGTTCCAAGTTGAATGAGAAACACAGTGAATGTACTGGCGATATGCAGGATTCACCGCATTGATCATGCGCCAAGGCACCTCCATTGGACCACAACAAAAATACCAGAGTGGATTATTTGCCGAGCTTTGTTCTGCATGAAATTTAAAATTTGCTATTGCTGCCGTCAGCTGCGTCTGGTTGTCAAATACGACATGAGAAGCAATCCCAAAACGACTAATAATGCCTGATGCACTAGTCTTCATTTCGCTATGCATAGCTGGATCATTTAATCCAAGATGATTACTATGATCAATGTGAACAACACGAGTGTTTATATTGGCGGCCCATACCAAAATTCCATTCATTGCAAGTGCACCCCAGTCATCTGGATCATGATAATTGCCATCATGGCTAAATGCCAATCGGCCATTGGGTATAGCCAATCCAGATTGCGTAAGTGGATCCGAGGCGATTAACTGGCCCGATAAGAGGCAAATCATAACTGAAAAGATTGAGGTTAATCGGGTCATGATGACTCCTGGACGTTAAAAAATGTAAAATTTCTGCTGGCTTGTTGCTCAGGTTAGGCAATGATTTTTACATACTCTACACAACTTATATAATAATTTAATGCGCAAATGGGTCCGCAACAAAATAACTATGCAAGATAAATGAATTACAATCAGAGCTGGGCCGAAGTTTAAATAAATATGTTTGCGTAAATACACCATTCAGATCAAGCGTAGTTTTGAAATATGACAATGGACCTCCTTTAATAGCAAAGAATGGAAATAATCTCACCCTTCTCTATTTGCACCTATGATAAACTTTAGGCGGATTTTATATGCGATGCCCAACATCTTTATGTGACACACGTTGTGCTGTCTGGGCAGCAGTATGGTCTACAGAAATGCTTTACACAGTTTGGATTATTACCTGAGTAAATGGTCACAAACTGCTCTCTTACGACATCATTTGACTGAAGCAGTAAAGAATATTGGACTCAATGCTCTATGTTCACAAGCTAATTTTATACTCTGCCGATTACCACTTCAAATGATAACAGCTCAACATTTTATTAAACGTTGCCGTA
>JAHEDF010000411.1:3543-4161 GCA_024641365.1 Planctomycetota bacterium
CGTAAAAGATGATATTACCAATAACCGGATAATTGACATACTATCACAGGAATTGCACGAAAGTGCCGACAAAGAAACTCTGAAATTTCTCTGTTAGGGTTTTACCCCTAAACACCACAGCGCTTGATGCGTGCGTATAAAAATATTCCCCTCCGAAATGACAATCGAGGAATTACTTTTTTCTCCAAGCGAATTGGTAGCGATTAGTTCGTATGTTGGATTAGCACGCACGATAAATACATCGCCGCCTTGATTTTGAAAATATAATTTATCTTCAACCAGTACTGGTGACGTCCAAATCGCTTTGTTACTACTCTTGGCTGGCAAACGTTCTTCCCAGACAACATTTCCGGACTGCAATTCAATACAGTCAATAAAACCGCCAGTTCGTGTCCCATAATAATGTCCATTGTGAATAACACCTGTACCAACACGTCGTTTCGGTGGTAATTTTTTCCACAACACATGCGTTTCTGAAACGTCGCCTTCGCCGCCAAGCCGCACCGCAACTTCGGATGTTTTCGGCTCATAATCGCCGGTCAAAACCACAACACCTTCACCAGCAATAGGCGAGGATTTGGCCTGAATACCCCAATTGGTAACACTCCAATAGACTTT
>JAHEDF010000412.1 GCA_024641365.1 Planctomycetota bacterium
TGCGGCACTCAGTGTTTGTGTACCAAAGCAGGCAACTAAAGCGGTGGCACTGATAGGTGCACCACGACGAGATAAATAATTGCGCAATTTATTTAAACCGCGTTCAGTTAATTTATAAGCATTTGCGATGGTAATGCCAAGACGTTGTGCAATTTCTTGCGCAGATTTTTTTTCAGCGTGCAGTAAAACAGCCGCGCGTTGTTTATCATTGAGACTCAGTAAGGCTTTATCCAGATGTGCTGATAAGTTTGCTTCTGATTCAGTTGGCGTTATCGTAGGTTCATCACCGGCCTTGATATACGTGGCTATTGGTCCCCGTCGTTTGGCTGCGCGTCGTGCATCGCGACAAACAAAATGACAGACACGATGTAACCACGCCGCTAATGCAGAGGCACGTAAAGCGGATGCTGGTCGCCGTGCTAACACCAGAAATACAGCTTGAACACAATCATCAACGTCGGCAGCAGCGACTTGTCTACGACAAGCATACGTTACTAAAAATTGGTAGCGCGTTACTAATTCCGAAAAGGCATCATCATCTCCTGCGCGATATGCATGTAATAAGGCAGTATCATCATTGGCCATTTTTAAACTGTGCCCTTTGATCACAGGTGATGAGTGCAATAAAGACGCATGCTTGGACAACGGTAGTTCGTCCGCGCAATTCATTTCTGGGAGAGACAGTGGAGGTGCCATAAGGACTCAGCGTTAGGTATTCATCTATCTATGGCCAACATCATTATGATCTGGACAAATATTTTTAGTGAGTGTGTACTGGCCACCTCTTACCTAAATCCAATATAGCACATATAGAACATAAACTATATATATAACAGTACTTACATAATGCGCGATGTTATGATGAGAGCCATCAATGGCCTCCTGTCTTCTGACAACCGCCATGTATTATATGATTGACTTCAATCATATAAGGCGCAGCATTTCGAGCCTATGCAGGTCAGGTCGTGAAAGTTGCATACGAGGTAGTAAAGGCGCGGCGCGATCAATTAGCGCAGTTGCTGAGCGAACATCAGTACCTGCCATTATCTGAGGTGTGCCACCGTTTAGGCATTAGCGAAGCCACCGCACGGCGTGATTTAACGGCTTTGGAACGTGAGCACAGTATTACCCGCACCTACGGTGGTGCGGTTAGTGATTATAATCGTCGCTTTGAGTCATTTCGTGACCGCTTGTCACAAGCAGCGGATGCAAAACTACGCATCGCAGCAGCAGCGATACAATTAATTAAACCACGCACCACGATTTATTTAGATGGTGGCACCACCATTCATGCATTAGCGGAAGCCTTAGTTAGTGACGGCCCACGGCCAATAACCGTCGTGACAAATAATTTAATGGTAGCAGATCGGCTCAGTGATATTGATGGTATAGAATTAAATGTGTTAGGTGGACAATATTTACACCGTCAGTCGGTGATCTTAGGACCCAAAGCCCAAGCCTCTGCTAAATTATGGCGTTATGACAGCGCTTTTTTTGGCGCTGAAGCAATGACCACACGTGGCTTATGGAATTCACAGGCTGATATTGTTGCGGTAGAACGAACAGTAGCGAAAGCCGCTAAATCATCAATATTCCTAGTTGATGAAGCGAAACTCGGCGCCAGTGCCCCGGTGTTTTTGTTACCATGGGATGATATCGGTTTATTAATTACTGATTCATCCAACGAAAAATTAGCTGATCACGGAATTGAAATTCCTAACCACATGCTTGTGAGTGCCTAATTATGACGACGTATCATCTTGCTTTAGATTGTGGTGCTGAAAGTGGCCGAGTTATATTGGGCACATTATACCATGACGATAAAGTTAAATTAGAAGAAATTCACCGTTTCCCGACTGGTGCACTTAATTTAATGGATTCGATGCGTTGGGACGTGCCACGCATTGCCAGTGAATTAGCGCATGGAGTTAAAATCGCTGCCGGACGCGGTTTTCCCATTTCCAGTATAAGTACCGATACCTGGGGCGTGGATTATGTGCTGACCCGCGAACATGAACCGATGTTAGCTTTACCACGGCATTATCGTGATCCGCGTAATATTCCTGCCTATGACAAAACGCGTAAAGCCATCGGTGAAGAGCTCATATTTAATGAAACCGGCATTCAATTCATGGCCATTAATACGCTCTATCAATTGGTAGCTGCAAACGATGCTGATCCCGGATTATTACAAGCTGCTCATAAATTAATTCCCATGGGCGATTGGTTTAATTATATTATGAGTGGTAAAGCCGTCGGCGATTATTCCATGGCTAGTACGACGCAATTATATAATCCACGCACACGTGCCTGGTCCAAAACCTTAATTGAAAAATTAAATCTCCCCCAGCATATTTTTCCTGAACTGGTTCCGTGCGGTACGGTGTTAGGCCTAGTGTTACCTGCCTTTGCAAAAGAAACCGGATTAGATCCCGCAACCAAAGTTATAGCCACGTGTTCACATGATACGGGTGCAGCTGTTGCCGGTGTACCTGCCGATAAAGGCGATGATTGGGCATTTCTCAGCTCTGGAACGTGGTCGTTAATCGGTGTCGAACATAACGAAGCGATTATAACGGAGAAAAGTCGGAAATATAATTTTACTAATGAAGTTGGTGTTGATCACAGCATTCGTTTACTGAAAAACATTAGTGGCTTATGGGTGGTTCAAGAATGTCGCCGCTTTTGGGAAGCAGAAGGAAAAGTATTCGATTACAGTGAATTAACCCGTTTAGCCGAAGACGCAAAGCCGCTGCAAGCATTAATTAATCCAAATGATCCACGCTTTGTAACGGCAGGTGACATGCCAAATAAAATCGCTGCGTATTGTAAAGAAACCAATCAATACGTTCCGCAAACGCCAGGTGAATTTGTTCGCTGCTCTCTGGAAAGTCTGGCATTGTCTTATCGTCACACCTTATCGGAATTAGAAGACACCACCGGACGTAAAATTACTAAATTACATATTGTTGGCGGTGGCACCAAAAACCAATTACTCAGTCAATTTGCTGCAAACGCCACAGGTCGCACGGTGTATGTCGGTCCAATCGAAGCAACCGCAGCAGGAAATATTTTAATTCAAGCTATGGCCTTAGGCCAAATAAAAGACCTCGCGGCAATTCGTCGCGTGGTGCGCAACTCATTTTCAATCATTAATCATCAGCCCCACGATACCCAAGTATGGGATGTCGCGTACAAAAAATTCAAGGATCTTCCATGACCTCATCTGCTAAACCAGCTGTGAAACCATATCCAACGTGGGATGCAAAACATGCCGCGACCTTAGACGGCATTGGTAAATTAGTTTACCGCTCCAATTTACTTGGCAGCGATCAACGCGTCACCAATACTGGTGGCGGCAACACCTCTGCAAAAATTATGGAAAAAGATCCACTCTCCGGCAAAGATGTCGAAGTGATGTGGGTCAAAGGTTCCGGCGGTGATTTACGGACCTCGAAAAAGGAAAATTTCTCGTCGTTGTACCAACAAAAATTACTCGACTTAATTCCGCTTTATAATGCGGCTCCGGTGAAAGGTCCAAAAACCGACGTTGAAGATAACATGGTCGGCATGTATCCGCACTGTACCTTTAATTTAAATCCCCGTGCGACCTCGATCGATACCCCGTTACATTCGTTTATTCCGAAAAAGCACGTCGACCACATGCATCCTAATTCGGTGATCGCAGTTGCTGCGGCAAAAAATGCTAAAGAACTGACCAAAAAGATTTACGGCGACGATTTAATATGGACGCCATGGCAACGCCCAGGCTTCGATTTAGGGCTGCAATTACAAAAGATCTGCGCCGAACATCCGAAAGCCAAAGGCGTGATCATGGGCGGGCACGGCGTTATTAACTGGGCCGATGACGACCAAGCCTGTTACGATTTGACCATGGATATCATCAAAAAAGCCGATGATTATATTCTGAAATGCGACAAAGGTGATAAAACCTTTGGCGGTCAAAAATATCAATCATTAGATGCCGCCGCACGTAAAGCGGTGTTGGTGCAAATTCTGCCATGGTTGCGTGGCCAAGTCTCAAAGAAACAACGCTTAATCGGCACCGTGCAAGACGACGACACCATGTTGCGTTTTGTGAACTCAGTTGATGCGCCACGTTTAGCTGAACTCGGCACCAGTTGTCCCGACCATTTCTT
>JAHEDF010000413.1 GCA_024641365.1 Planctomycetota bacterium
CTGCTGCCGTTATGGTAAAACGCTCTACCAATCCATCGGGCAATACGACGATAATGGTTGATGCTGTTTTGTTTTGTTCATGCAGACAAAAATAGGCTGCGGGTTGTTGATCGTACGATAATATGTTAGGAGCGAGACCGCTAACGATTACCGTGTCATCAACACCATATGCAGACGATAATACGAGTGAGCAAAGACAAGACAAATAAAGCAGTTTATTTTTAATGTACGTAATCACGGTAATCTACACCACTGTAAGACGGTATCGTTAACAACCACTACTTCACGACGAGACATGCTTACAACCGCACAGCGTGCTGATGAATTAATTTTTAACAGCGTTTCATGATTCGCTAGTGAACCCGCGTCATTTTTTATTTGTATGTGGGCACCTATTAGCCGCTCTTTTTCTTGATGAATCCACAAGGGATCTTTATTTTGTCCGTAAGCGGGAAAAGCCGCTGCGAAAATCGCTTCTTTTTTAGGTGGACCAAATCTTTTTCTTTCACCGACTTCGATTTCCCATGACGCCCAGGGGGAAGGGGAAAATGTCTTTTTAGTTGGTTGCCATAAATACACCTTAATTACGTGCTTTTTACCTCGCTCATCTTCATCTAAAGGATCGGTGATTATAATAATATCGTCGAAACCATCGTTATTAAAATCACCTGTTAGTGGCGAACTCGATAAAGCGGAAAATTGCCCAACCAGGTCAGATGTCAGCACTTCATCGTTTTGTCGACGCCAAAGCGCTAAATAACCCTTCGTTTCATTCTCTTTTTCCTGGTGCCCAACACACCACCACGTGTCGTCATGAGCGATGGCTCCACTATACGCGTCCATCGGAGTACCATCATCTTTAAGGGATATTGGTAATTTAATGGTCGATGCGATCGGCACTTCTTTATCAGTAAATGTCCACATCCACCACGTGGTGCCACTCCACGCAATTACTTTAAAGTGATCCGTGTTCGGTTCGCGTTCTAACCATGACACCGGTGAACTGACAGAAAATTCAATACGGTCTGGTTCATCATGAGATCTCAGACCAAATCCTTTGAATTTGCGCATCGAATTTCTAAATGACGTTCTTACACCGCTCATTGGCTTTTTATTGATATCAGGTTTAACCCGTAAGTGATGGCATTGTCGCGGCTGTGTTGGTGCGGGTGGTGTAATTACCGCTACACCCATTGGCTCGGGAATAATGACGACGTCACCAACTTTTGTTTCCATCGTATGCGTTGCAGGAGGAATAACCTCAATGTGCCCTGGTTCGCTGATTGCCCACAACGTTGTCACTGTTGCTAAAACGGTATACGTTGGACTTTGGTCAAAAGCCTGCGTTACAGCCACGGCTTTATTGGCAGTGATGTACATTAATTCCGGACCAGCGTCAGGCAGCACATCGGCAAGCGTGAGCGCAACAACATCAGCTGGTAATGGAATTATATGACCACGTTGAATTGGGGTAGCTGCACTTGTTAATTCATACCAGGTCAGATAGCGAATAGTTGTGTGCGGGTCGTAACTGCACACAACCAAATTAGTTTCACTGCGATCAATTACATGATTACAGTAATGCTGTTCGTTAGGCAGCGGTAAGGAAATAGTTTGTATTTCAATAGCAAACGAATTGTTGGCACTGTAAAACACTACAATTATGCACCACGTCCACCACGTTTTCATTTCGCTTGTACCTCTTTAAGCGCAGCACGCTCGCCACCACCAAAATGAATAAACCATAATAAGCTCATACGCCATGCACTTGGGGTGCTTTCATAACCGATAAGCCACAGCGGTCCGCTCCATGCGAGTTCCTCGCTACTCGGAGCATACGAATAAGAATAGAGGCCAAAAAAAGAATTTTCTGTGACGGCAGTTTCTCGTGTCGTTAAAGGACATGACACAAGTTCAGTTTTATTATTTCTGAGAAGCGAAACGACGACTTTGTTCTTAGTTTCAGGAGCAACAAGACGGATGAGCTCTTCGGGTTGGGTAATAGGATGGTCATCTACTGCTGTTACAATTTCTTCCAATTGAATCCCCGCCGAGCGCCACGGGCTATTTTTGGACATTCCTATTATTTTTATTCCCACACCTGGCATTAACTGCAGTCGTCGAGATTCAACTTCAGTGAGCGTACGCACAGCAATACCAATTCGTTGGTCTTCTGTAAGCGCTCTGATAGGAATACGTTTTCCAGGACGTGCCCGTTTTGTTAATGACAGCGTCGCTGTATTAGATGCGCCTAAACGATTAAACCAAAGTGTCACCTGAGCACCAGGTGAACACGTTTGCTCTATTTGTAACCACAAACCAAGATGCGTAATGTCTTGTCGCGGTTGATCATTTACCTGTGCCGCAATTAAAACATCTAATGGGCGCAAGCCAGCTAAATCCGCCGGGCTGTGCTCGGCAACCTCAACAATTTGTACTGGTAATTTAATTTTTCCATCTGCTAAAGCATCATCTAAACTACCAACTACATGCTGGGTCAGCGTTAGCCCACTAAAGCAACCAACAGGTAATTGTTGACGCTCGGCTTCATCATCAGGTTCAGTTACTGCAGCACTACTATAATCCAAATCGCGAAGCGGTGGAGAACGTTTAGCGAGTGAGATACCACAGCCACCGAGGCATAATGCCGCAGCTGTAATCACGCTCATCATGAGTCTAAATTGCATCAACGTGTTCTATAGAGCTTACTAATAAAGTACGCTGTTTTTATCTTACATTTCCACAATGGTGTCTTTATACAGCCGCTTGTCCGTGCATAACCCCATCTACTTGCATGCAATTCTATTAAGAAACGACTTAGACTACACCTAGCGGCGAAAAGAGGCCTAATAAATACAACTTACCAGATAATTGCTTCTCTGTGAGCGTGAAGCCGTTGGCTTCGCCATTGATTCTTACCGCAGAGAACAACACGTTTCATATAGCCTGATCTTTGATGCCAATCTGATGTGAAAATCAAACCATCATTGTTTTGCACGATGTAACTTTTGATGGCGTGTATATATGAGCTTCCAGCACTTCTCTTTTTTCGCTTTTTTTATGACACCTATTGCCGCTCATTTATATGGTCACGAGGTGAACGTGATAGCATTTTAAAAATAAACGAAATCCACATGGTCTGTTTATAGTCATGCTTATTCTAAAGAAAATAACGTAAAGACAAGTAACCCTGAAAGGGCGCCGACCTCCAGCCCATTAACCCAGCACTGAAGTGCTGGGCAGAAAAGGCAGCGACCCGCTGGGGCAGGATATCAAATACTTACCATAAGACATGTAATGCACATCACATGTTGATGTAAACTTATTACCGATATCCAGCCATATCATCAACAAAGCTTATTTTAAAATCACCATCAGAGTGGCTCAACGCAAAAAGATATTTGCGCTCTTTTACTTCGACAACAAAAATCGGCTCTTCAATATCCCAGCCGATCATCGCCCAATGTATACTTAACTCTTTTTCATTTAGCTTCCGTATAACGGGTTTTTCCTGTTGTACGTCTTTCTCCAGTTCCTTATCTGTCGTTTCATTGATTATTTTCGTAATTGGTTGACCCATATGCCAGGAACCAACTGTTAATTTTTGTACTTCGCCACCAGCAATAGGCACGCTTAATTCCGTTTTATTAATTAACCCTTGTTCGTTGGCCTCGAACTTGCTCCCTATCCTCTGCCACAGCACCGGGCCACAAATGATGAACCCAGCAGCCGCTGTGTCGCGCTCCTTTTCATTTTTATTCATGACCCGCAGAATGAATTCCTTGCCTTTGTTGTTAATATCCTCAGATGCCGGTTTATACGTTACCCCCTCGGGTATTGTCATGTCGCCAGCATGTACGCCTGGGCAGAGCAAAAGAATTAAGAGCATGAGTCTATATTTTTTCATTGTTCTCGTCCTTTTATTCGCGGTTGTCGATCTCGCTAAGAAGTCATCAGGTAGGTGAGTGTATTGTGTTGTGGCAAGAAATGATGTCTGGTCTGCGGCCGTATCGTAGGTGGCTGGAGTCGATTACGCGTCCCCGTTTGGATACCAATTTATGAGCTTATCAGATTCGATGTCATAGATGACAGTAAAATAATAATAGCCTCCATCACAGGGGCTTTTGACCAACGGCCTGCCAGCCCATTCGATTCCAT
>JAHEDF010000033.1 GCA_024641365.1 Planctomycetota bacterium
GTAACCAGTGACTGCTCTTAATCCCTGTCAATTTAATGCCATAAACTTGTGGACGAGCCGCTAATAATGCAATCGGCACTGAGGCGGGTCGATTATGAGCACCTTTTTTATTCATGCCATTTACTGGAATTTGTACGAGGTCCAATTCATCAGGATCATCACGTAATTCACGATAATAACGAATACGAATTGGATAACGTTTGGTGCCTTCCACCGACCAGGCAATTGGCATGCCACCAACTGCTGACTCAACAGTTTGCATAACGCCCTCAGTCGTAATGCCATAACGAGCCATACGTTCCGGATCTAATCGTAATTCCGCGTATGGTTTCGTTCCCTCCCGCTGCATTTGCACGTCGGCAGCGCCAGGCACAACACGAATAATCGGTTCAATTTTTTCAGCTAATTTTTCCATTTCTTCATGATCATCACCAATTAATTGTAACGCCAAAGGTGAACGAATGCCGGTCGATAACATTACCACCCGTGTTTCAATGGGCTGTAACCAACTGGGAGCGACACCGGGAATATCAGTTTGCGCTGCCAATAATTGCCGAACTTCATGAAGTGTTCGAGGACGATGCGTTACCGAACCATCTAGATTTATCATTTCATGAATCGGCCATGCCTCATACGGCTTTAATTGTACAATGGTTTCTATCATTCCGAGTGGAGCCGGATCTAATGCTGATTCTGCACGCCCCAATTTCCCCATGACATATTCTATTTCTTCAATTTCAGCGATAGCCGTATTTTGCGTTTTCATGACGCGCAACGTTTCGCTAATACCAGCAGCTGGTGTCAATGACGGCATAAATAACAATGAGCCTTCATCGAGTGGTGGCATAAAACTGGAATCAATGCCGGGTACCAATTTTTGCATTGCATTATCTAAACGCGTAGCACGGAAATCACCGCCTACAGCTGCAACGGCACTAGCAAGTGGTTGCGTGACTGTTTTCCAGCCAAATCCGATGATCCAGCCACTGCAAGCAATAATTATCAGCGTGAAAGTAAATACTATTTTATGACGTAATATGCGAGTTAATGCCCAATCGTAAGCGACAGCAATACCATGAGCGATCGCATTGTCATCTGGATGCACTAACCGCTCACGACCTAATCGCCACACCAACAAACCTGCTAACAATCCAATGACTGGTCCGGCGATCCACCCTGGGATAGTAATTAACCAGCGATTATAGTCTTGTGGAATTTGTATGCCGGTCAAAAGAATCCAGGTACCACATAATCCGCCAACAAGACCTGCTAACACTAACATAATCGACCGTCGTGCCTGCCACGGCGGCAGTAAAAAACGACCCAATATCGGTACTAACAACACACCGAATAAAACCGCCGCACTAATGGCTAATGTTTTTGAAATGGCTAACGGTACAAATAAACGACCAGCTTGATCAGTTAATAAAAAGATTGGCAAGAATCCAACAACTGTAGTCGCAGCAGCAGTCAATAAAGGTCGCGTTACCTCTTTTGCTCCAGCAATCACCGCCCGTTGGACATCTTCATCCCAGGGTGACCAACTGCCTGAGTTTTTTCCTTCGTTACGCAAACGCTGTAATTCGCATAAATGCTGCGTTATATTTTCACACATGACAATGCCAAAATCGACCATGACACCAATGGCGATAGCGATGCCAGCCAAGGTCATGAGATTGGCGCCCACATTTATCATATACATGGCAAAAAATGTGGTAATTACCCCAAACGGTAAAACGACTGCAACGACTACGCTGGCACGCGCATGTAATAGAAAAATTATCACCACCAAAAAGGCTATGATACTTTCCTCCCATAAAGTATGTACCAAAGTGGCCTGTGTTTCATGAATTAATCGCGAGCGATCATAAAATGGAATGACGGTAAGGTTTTCTCTTTCTAAAGCAGGTCGTAATTCAATTAATTTATTTTTTACTCGGTTAATAACCCCCGCAGGATCTTCATGCACTCGCATCGCTATAACCGCACCGACGTGTTCCTGGTCAGCATCGGCTAATATGCCTTGCCGAATCGCTCCACCTACCGTCACGTTGGCAATATCTTTGAGGCGTAATCCTGCTGATGGGCCATGACTATCACCGCCACGAATAATAATATTTTCAACTTCTTTAATTGAGCGAACAAAGCCCACACCACGCAACATCGTTTCAATACTCGATTGTTCGACCGTCATTAAACCCACGTCACGACCTACATTTTTTACCGCCATCATTAACATATCGAGCGATACGCCCACTTCTTCTAATCGCGTCGGATCAACATCAATTTGATATTCTCGAACAGCACCGCCCATCGGGGCAACTTCAGATACACCTGAAACACTGGCCAATGATGGAATAATAATGTGATCTAAAACATCACGTTTCTTTTCGATATCACGGCGACCTTGAATCGTAAACGCAAATATTTGGCCCATGGCAGTCGCATCAGGACCGAGGCGTGGGGCAACACCATTTGGCAATAATGCCTGAGTCTGTGAAAGGCGCTCTAAAACGCGCGTTCGACAATCATAGAGATCTCGACGTTCATCAAAAATGACATAGATATAACTACTGCCGGTCAGTGATAAACCGCGAACGTTTTGTACACCTGGCAAGCCTTGGAGTTCGCGCGCTAAAACGGCCGTCACTTGAATATCTACATCTTCAGGACTTTTTCCGCTCCATTCGCTCCACACAACGACTTGATTGTCTGATAAATCTGGAATCGCATCCACAGGCAAACGCATCCATGACCATGCTCCCGCACACGCCAATGCGATAACAGCGGCGAGAACAATGACTGGATTACGAATCGACCACGCAATCATAATGGACTAATCATTAAAATAATTTTGGGTTAAATAAAATAGGCTACGTTGTAATTTAATGCACATGCCCTGATCCCGTTTGCGTAGCCCCAGTTGGGTAGAGCAACGATGGCGTACCTGCTAATTGGGCTTGCGAATCAATTAAAAATGCGCCACGTGTTGCGACCTTATCACCTTCTGACAAACCGCCGCGCACCACGTACATGTCATTTCCATAGGCATCTTCAATGCGAGGGCCCAACCATAAAGAAACAGGGGTAAATTTTTGTTTCCCCTTTGTGAGTGGGCCGTCAAGTTTCCAGGCGATATGGCGAACGCCTGTCGACAGGATAGCAGTTTTGGGAATTAATAGTTCTCCCATTTCCATTGCTTTTTTGCTACTATTTGGTGCGCTCCACTGTCCTTGTAAACGAGCTGTAATTAAAGCGCCCGGACGCATGAAATCGGCGCTTCCTGTTATATAAATACGTACTTCAACCGTGCGCGTTTCAGGATCAATTTCACGCGCTAATCGATCCACCTGCGCTTTGATATTTTGTATTTTACCATGTTCTTCACTATACAGCTCAACGGTTTGCCCTTCTTTAATAAATGCGGCTCGTGTTTCTGGGATATGAACAATCATGGTGTACAATTGCGGATTAACTAAACGAATGAGTGGTTCATCTGCTTTAATTTCGCGACCCACAAGTAAATCTTCATCAATTTGGTCAAAATGCTCTAACCACACTTGTCCACCCACGGGAGTCGTTATGGTGACCGTATCTATAGGTTGACCACCAGCGATAATTTTATCCGCCACTTCTGTTAGATTCCATCGCACAAAACGATCTCGAATTGCTGCAATTAATTTAGTGTCTTTTAATTGTACGGCCGTTTGCAATTCCCCTTGCGCAGCAAATGCTTCCGGGCTATATAAATCAACAACTGGCTCGTTGGGTAAAACCGTCGTGCAACATCCAAATGTCGCGTCATGGCGTTTAACAATACGACCACTGACACGCGCTATAACGACTTCCGTATAACGGTGATCGTAAGCCACAACACCAGTCGCTTGTACTGCTACGGTCGCTGACCCCTTGGTAATTGTTGCCACTTCGACACCCATACGATTCATTTGTTCTCGTGAAATTTCGCCTGCTTTCACCAATTCCATTTTCATGCCACATACCGGACAAGGACCAGGACGCACACCAATGAAATCCATCATTGGACAGGCATAACGATCGCCTGTAGGATTAGCGGCTTCCTGAGCATGTGGATTCATGACAAATAACCACGACGATGGTGTCACCACCAGCAATGCTGTACCGACAATAATACCAATTCCTAAGGAGAGTGCTGGGTGCATGCTGTTTCCTTTTTTGCTGTGTCGCTGCTATTAGCTCAATAATTTATTCATTTTGGCGCAACTTCATTACGCAAAAAATATGGGCCGTATTTATCCGGCTCTTTGGTGAATTTCGGTGGGCATTTGAAGCAACCAAAGCCAATGACTTTACCTTCATACGTGCTAAAGGGTACGCTACCATCAACGTCCATCCCACAAATTCCGCATATGGTGTTAACTGCTTTTTGCGCTTCATTGTGCGACGTATGTGCAGCATGTTCATCGTGCACGATATGCGTAGTGTTTTCTGAAGCACTTGGAGCGGCTTTGTGATCATACGGTTTATATAATGCACTACGCACAATAAGTGTAATGAGTGCCCCGACAAAAATACCAGCGACAATTAATAATATATCACGCATAATTATGGCTCCCTTTTTTTAGACGACTTATCGATATCCGTCGTCGGAATATTCACGTAGGGCCACAATGTCGCACGCGCTTGTTGTGCAGATACTGTCGCATCAATGAGATCAATGCGTAAATCTGAAAGACGATCTATAATATCCAATAATATAGTAATTGGTTGTTGTGCACTAGCGGTTGCGGTAATTAATGATTCTTGTTCAGCGCTTGCCCGAGCGGCTAATAATTTCACTAATTCTTCCGCTCGCTCTGCTTGTTTTATCGCACGTTCAGCAATGCCAGCCATGTAGGTCGCTTGTAATCGCGCTGCTATAACCTGTTGCTCTGCGGCTCGTATGCGCGCGTACGCCGCTTCGATATCCGCATGGATTGCAGAGCGAGCGACAGGTAAACTAACACTGAGCTGAGCACCAATGGTTCGTTCACTTCCCGACATGGTTTCTTCATACATGCCACGAACCCCAATCATCGTCATAGGTCGTCCCATGGCATAAGCAGTATCTAATGATGCCAACGCTTGGTCGCGTTCCGCTAATGCCTGTCTTATTTGTGGCGTTGTTGACGTATCAATAATTTGTGGATCAGGAGCAACAAATACCGGTAATGCGTCCGTGTCTTTTAGTGCCAGCCATGAACGGATATGCGCAGATAAATCAGCGGCTTGTCGTTGCCAATCAGCTATGCGAACAGCCAGTGATTGCGAACGCGTATCCAACGCTAGACGATCAAGTGCTGTTGCCGTACCATTCGCCACTCGTGCATCGGTGGAATTACGCAATGCATTAATACGTAATTGCTCTTCTTCTCCAGCAGCAATACGTGCCTGCAAACCGGTAAGCCCGGCAAGTGCTTGCGCAACATCGCTCGCTAATTGACCGATCATGCGTTCAACAACTGCGTGCTGTTCCGCGCTGGTTGCCACCGCTAAAGCACGGGACGCATCACGTTCACCCCACCGAGGCAAAGATTGAGCTGCCATTATTTCGTAAATGGGGCGCGTTTCCATGGGCATACGCATACGCGCATAACCAACTTGTAATTCAGGGTCGGGTAAACGACCCGCACTGACTTGTGCATGTTCCGCGGCTTCGGCGCGAAACAGCAGCGAACGAACGATAGGTGCCTGTCGTAATTGTGTTATAAATTGTAATTGCAGATCATTAGGAGCCGTTGAATTCTTTTTATCAGTCTTTGATTCTTCAACGGCTCCTAACGGGAGAACTGCCAATACTAATAGCATACTTACCAATTTAATCATCGTAACCCCCTGCGGATAAATTACACCACTGCGGTATCCGGCTTTAGATTAAATTATGCAAACTTTATTTACTTTCTTTATTTTCTTTGCCCTCTAATGCTTTTTTTACTATAGCATCAGGATCTTTGTTAAAATCTTTGATACAACTTTTGCAGCAAAATTTTACTTCTTGTCCTTTATGTACGACAACCACTGGCTTGCCCATCGATCCTAATTCTTCGCCAGAGATAATGCAGGTTTTCAGTGGATAGGGTTTAACATCCTTTTTTTCGCCTTCTTTATCATCAGCAAAAGTTGATCCAGTAACTGACAAACACACACATGACATAAGGACGGGTAGTAATAAACGCATAACGGTAAGCTCCTCAAAGCAATGGATGGTGATATGAGGGATACGTCATCGCCAATGAACTTGTTCCGCTCTCATGTGGAATGCGCTGCAACAACACCTGCAAATAGTAGTCAGAAGGCAGAAAATTCACGGTTTCCCTACTTTCATTCTCGCTCTTGCAGTAGGCAACAGAATTGTCCGTTGTGGACATCGTCCAGCTCGTTACAGATGCCACCAACAGGAGTCATGCTATGCCACTTCGTTCGCTTATCGTCGCAGCTACTATGTCCGTTTTATTTGTTCTTGTTGGCTGCGGCGGCACAGTTCGCACCGTTTCTTATACCTACACCAAAGCAAATATGTCTCAGCAGGCACTGCTTGATGATGAATCTCGCCTAAAGAATACCCCGGGCGTGCAACAAGTAATCCCAAAAATAGACGATAAAAAAACTGGTCGTATTGAAATAATTATTGATCAAGAAAATAAGATGCCTGGTCTACGTTTGCTACAAGACCTTGGTTATCAACAGGTCGTAAATTAATAATTTAACAACTTATTAATTGCTAATACTTTGTATAAATTCAGAATTGGTCGTTAATGTGGCGGCCCGTTTCATGGGGCACGTGTCTATTACTCTCACCAGAGCCTGCACATGTGTTATCATCTACACGCTGCAACTCTGAACAGTCATGCTGGTGTTGGAAAAGGGACCGTTTCCAAGTCAGCCGCATCTGCTACCACGGCCAGTTGGCATATCGCCGCAAGCCACGAGATGATCGAAAAACGCACGTTTTAAGAGAATCCGGTCTGCCTCTACGGAAAATGCATACCCTTGGAGCGTTAACTACCGCTGGACGGTTGCGGGGTTCTTTACACGCTGTGCCTCCCCCACAAACAAGGATAAGCACACTATGACTGCGACAGCAGACGCCGGCGTCATCGGCATGGCCGTAATGGGCCGCAACCTCGCAAAAAATATTGAATCACGCGGCAACACCGTAGCGATTTACAATCGCTCATGGGAAAAAACGCAAGAGGTCATGGAGTGGGAACACGGCAAGAATGCCCGCTTCGTCCCCTGCAAAGAATTAAAAGATTTTGTTGCAGCCATTAAACGTCCACGCCGCATTATTATTATGGTACAAGCTGGCAAAGGTACCGATGCCGTTATTGAAGCGATCGCACCATTATTAGAAAAAGGTGATATTTTAGTCGATGGCGGCAACGCACATTGGGCTGATACCGATCGTCGCAATGAATTTGCTAAAGATAAAAATTTCTTCTTTGTCGGCATGGGTGTTTCGGGTGGAGAAGAAGGCGCGCGTATCGGACCGTCAATTATGCCTGGTGGAAATAAAGACGCTGTTAATAAATTAATGCCCATTTTAACGGAAATCAGCGCGAAGGCTGGCAAAGGTAATAAAGAGCCTTGCGTAACGTGGTGTGGTGAAGGTTCTGCCGGCCATTTTGTAAAAATGGTTCACAACGGTATTGAATATGGCGACATGCAAATGATCGCTGAATGTTATGATCTCATGTTCCGTGGTTTAAAAATGAACCACAAGAAATGCGCTGCTACATTTACCAAATGGAATAAAGGTGAATTAGCGAGCTTCTTAATCGAACTCACTGGAAATATTGCAGACAAAGCCGATCCCAAGAAGAAGGGCAAATTCTTGCTCGACGCTATACGCGACGCTGCCGGACAAAAAGGCACCGGTAAATGGACCACTATGGCTGCGCTCGAAGTCGGTGTACCCATTCCAACCATTACCGCAGCTGTTGATGCGCGGTTAATTAGCTCAGTAAAAACTGAACGTGAGGCAGCAGCGAAAATTTTAAAATTAAAAACTAAAAAACTCAAAGGTGTCAGCATCAATGACATCGCTAAAGCATTGTATGCGGCGAAAATTGCTGCTTACGCACAAGGCCTGCGCTTAATTGTCGAAACCAGTAAAGCACGCGGTTACAATACCGACTTAGGCAGTATTCCTGCCATCTGGCGCGGTGGCTGTATTATTCGCGCTGTATTCTTAGATCGCATCACCACCGCATTTAAGAAACAAGCCAACTTACCAAGCTTGCTTACTGCTGGTGAATTTAAGAAAGACATTGCTCGCACCTTGCCAGCATTACGTAAAGTTGTCGCTGCTGCAGTAACCGCTGGTTTACCAGTACCTGCTTTGTCGGCATCGTTGGCCTATATTGAAGGTTACGCTTCGGCACGTTTGCCTGCCTACGTCACGCAAGCACAACGTGATGCGTTTGGTTCCCATACGTACGAACGTAACGAAAAACCAGGTGAGTTTATTCATACCGAATGGCTTGACTGATTTACCAAACAGTAATTAAAGACGTTTCATTTATTAATTAGAAAACGTTTATAACGCGCACTGCGATTAGCAGTGCGCGTTTTTTTAATCGTTTTATGCTGCATAAATTAGCTATGTGCTACATTGCAGCAGTTCATATCGACTGAGATCAAAATGGTCATTTAGTATGCAAAATAGGACAGTGTCCTTTTCCTGTTGTGGTGTTGTATCTGAAAAATAAATCACCTGCTTAAATAAGAACTAATTCTCGTGTTTTATCCGCCTCTGTATTGTCAAAATGCTGATACAAAACAGATGAAGTTAATCACCACTCCCTCTTGCTCTTTTTCTACTATACCATGAGCTGCGCTCGTCATGGCTACGCTCAATTCTAGAACTATTGCGATTATTGCGTTACTGGGCGCATGTGCTTGTTGGGGGCTAAGCTTTCCGCTCATGAAAGGCTTAGCGCAAATGCAGGGCGATGCCTATCCTGGGATCAGTAGTTGGTTTACCTCATCATGGGGATTGTCGCTGCGTTTTTTATTTGCGGGCATAATTGTTGGTTTGTGGTGTCGGCATTTATTAAAAGACACTTCCCGTTCAGAATGGTCACAAGCTATCGGGTTAGGCGTATTCACGGCTGGCGGCATGATTCTACAAATGGATGGGCTTAATTATACAAGTGCATCGGTGTCGGCATTTATTACACAAAGTTATTGTATGTATATTCCTCTCATGATTGCGATTATGGTTCGCAAATTACCGTCATTACACGTTTTTTTATCGGCTATTTTAGTCATGGCCGGAGTTGCAGTCTTGTCTGATTTACATGTTAGTGAAATTAGTTTAGGGCGTGGCGAATTAGAAACGTTGTTATCATCATTTGTTTTTGCCATTTTAATTCTGTGGATTGATCGACCCGTTTATGCACGCAATCACATGGGGCGTGTTTCCGCGATCGCGTTTGTGGTTACGGGCATCTTAATGGTACCTGTAGCATTAATAACCATGCCGTCTGCTGCTCACTTGGTACTTATTTATAATACGCCTGCCACCATTGGTTGCTTAGTAATGCTGACCATTATCTGTACTATCGGTGGTATGATGTTGATGTACGCATTTCAACGCGATGTTGGAGCAATCACCGCCAGTATTACTTATTCTTTTGAACCGGTTTTTGCCTGCGTATTTGCGTTTTTTCTACCGAATTTGTTATCCATGTGGTCTGGCATTAAATACCTCAATGAAGTAGTGACCACCAGTCTCTTAGTTGGTGGAGCACTCATATTAGCCGCCAATATTGTCATTCAGCTCAAATCCGCTGACGTTGACCCAGCAATTAGCAAAATGTAATCACACCAATAATTGTTTTAATTTGAATTGCATGACAGCAAAAAGTGCGGACGTTGTGTCTGCCTGTCATGACTTCCGAACCTACTCCCTCGCAATCCGAATCTGTGTCGAACCCACGTGAGCCATCAGCAGTGGAACAATCTTTATTAAGTCGCACCTGGGTCGACTGTTTACAAGCAATATCATCAGCGCCCGATGTGGCTCAAGCATGGGCTAAGTCGAGTGTTCGGTATGTCCAATCAACTATTGGCTCATTGCGCTTATTTAGCTCAACCGACGCCGATACCTCCAGAGGTAATCCGGACCAAGACGAAACGCATTATTTTTTAATTCCTTCTCCAACTGGTTATGTGTTAGCTGAACGACGACGCTTACCACCTGGTATGGGAACGGTTAATTCATTACCAAAAGTACGTATTTTTCATGTTCACGACCTGGCTGGTGTAGCGATTTTGGAAGCTGAACTATTAGGGTCTCTCGCCAAAGAAAAATTACAGAAACCAGGTTTCGAAAATGACATTGCTACACGTTTAGAAACTATTGGTGAAGAAATTGATCGCCAAAGTTTTTGGGTAACTGGCGGACTGATAATGGTTGGTGGTGCCGTTGCTATCGCGAATCCATTGTTGGGAATTGGCATCGCTGCAAAAGCACTGTTGCCGGAAATAGGTTCTAAATTAACCAAATTTGGCTTGGGTGCCGCTGCTGATTCGGTTCGCCGCATGGGAAAATCGTGGCGCGAACGCAGTGCACGCAAAGAAGCACACAGTGAAGTCAAACGGTTAGCACCACAAATAAATATTGATTCTGTGTTAGTCTTTTTTGATACGCTCGTTGCACTGGGGCACAACGCAGATCCCGCTTTACAAGAAGTCGAACGATTACCGCACTGGTGGCGCAGCCGTGACCAACGTCTAACGATGTCGGTAGTGTGCTCTGTCCTTGAATCAACAAATCCTTGGCCGTTATGGCTTGAGACAGTGCGTAACCAGTTACAAACTTTACCACCCGAATAATGTGCTCATAAATATGAGCCACAGAGATTTATAATTGAGGCGTTGTTCAGATGCATCAGATAAGAACTAGCCGATATCGATTATGACGTTCTACTGCCAACATGCCACACATCGTTATTATCCCTGGCTCCAATCGCACTGGTGCCGTATCACTAAAAGTCGCTCAACAAATTGAGGGCGATTACCAACAACTTGGTTGCACGACTGATATCGTAACCATGGATTTGGAACCTGATTTTTTACATCCAAATGCTTATAAAGAAAAATCACCGGCTATTACCACACGCGTTGATCGTTATTTAAAAGCGGATGGTGTCGTATTTGTGATTCCTGAATATAATGGAAGTTATCCGGGTATATTAAAATTATTTGTTGATATGTTACCCGATAAAACAAGTTTTAATAAACGGCCCTGTGCTTTTATTGGTATAGCAGCCGGACAATTCCAAGCACTACGTGCAGTCGAACATTTCCAGGGTGTTGCCGGTTATCGTAATGCCCACATGTATCCCAATCGTATATTCGTTGGTGCTGTTTATAAAGTAATCGGACCTGATCAGAAAATTAATGACCCGGCTTTGGTTGAGCGTCTGCAGGCGCAAGCCACGGGTTTTGTTAGTTTTATCACATCGCTAGCTGGCTAGATGGGCTTTTCTCAATCGTTGTCACTGTGCGGCCTGTGCTGAACGTTGCGCGGCGGCAATCTAGTATTCATAATCTGCCGCAGCGATGAAAGCCAGCTTCTTCACCTATCTTAAGGCAGCTTTTAATGCCCGGCCTTTGGGTATGCCGATTCCACCAAATTGGGTGGCTATCGCAGCGGCGGGATTTATAGGCTTTATAGATCCCGGTTATTGGATAATTGCCGTCGGACTTGAACTTGGTTATTTATTATTACTGGCCACCAATAGCCGGTTTCGCAAAACAGTTGATGGTGAATTAGTCATGGAAACCAGCGGACAATGGGAGCAACAGCGCGCTAAATTAATGCAACAATTACCAAGCGCAGAGCGCACGCGTCAGAGTAGCTTAGAGGAACGCTGTCGTACAATTTTGGACAGCAATAAAGATGATGCATCGCAACAACAACAAGCAGAAAACTTAGCGCAATTAGCGTGGGTGCATTTACGTTTATTATTGTCTCGACGTCGCGTGCAGCAAGTTATTGATGAAGCAGATAAACCAGCCGAGTTGTCACGCCGTATTCGAGACCTTGAACATCAAATAGCAAATTCTGCTCAAGCAACTGATGCGACTCATGAAAAATTACATAAAAGCTTATCAAGCCAACTCGACATCTTAACCGCTCGCCAAGCTAGTCACAATAAAGCGCATGAGCAATTAACATTAATTGATGCTGAATTAGAACGCCTGCGCCAACAAGTCGAATTGGTGCGCGAGCAATCTATGTTGTCGAGCGATGCCGGTGCGGCGAGTCGCACCATTGATGCGCTGGGCGCAACATTAAATGAAACAACGCGTTGGCTCAGTGATCAACGCGAGGTGTTAGGAGAAATGGAAGATCTCTCTACCGCTCCGCCACCAGCCGCTATTTTCTCCGCCCAAACCACTGGGCAATCGTAAATCTTTTCACGTACCTGTCATAAAGGAACTGCTATGTCTTTACTTTCTCGTCGCGGATCAGGCCTTACTGGTCTTGGTGTATTTTTTTCATTCCTGATGATTTTGGGATTAATTGCGCTTGGCGTGTTTGTATTATTTCAAGAGGAAGGAACGCCGCAGCCGACACCTGCTACATCAACTGACAAACCTAATGCTACGGCTTCCACACCCAATGCCCCGGGACCACACATTGGCGAATTAATTGAGCCATCTACCAGTGCGCCACCGTTAGATGCTGCCGGAACGTACGTTCCCAAGGACGATATTATTGATATCGACATTAGTGAATATGCCGGTTACGCAGGCCTTATTGTTGCGAATGGTGGTTTGGAACCAAATCCAGAATCAATTTTTACCAAACAATATGGTATTAAAGTACGCTTAAATGTTAACGAAGGCGAAAATTGGTCTGCGTTGAATAATGGAAAATTTGCAGCTTCTGCGACAACCGTTGATTGCTTGCCTGTGCAAGGACGTCAATTCAATGTCAAAGTTCCGGTACAAATTGCGTTTAGTCGTGGGGCAGATGGCGTGGTTGTGCAAAGCAAATTTAAAAAGGTTAATGATTTAGCAGGCCATATCTTAGTTACTTCACAATTTAATGAAGCGGATTTCTTTATTCGTTATCTTGCACAAGAAGCTGGATTGCAGGTGTCGATATTACCCGATCTTTCCGTTAAACCACCAGCAAACACGATTGGTTTAGTGTTTTGCGAGGATAGTTTTATTGCTGGTGATGTTTTCCTGAGAGAATTAGACCAAGAAAATCCACGCCTTGCTGGTTGTGTCAGTTGGGCACCAAAAACCTACGAAATTATAGAAGCCTCTCAAGGTAAGGCTCGCATGTTAGTATCGAATAGAAATTTATTAATAATAGCTGACATTTTAGTGGTGAACAAAGGTTTTGCTGAAGCCAATCCGCTAATGGTGCAAAATATTGTTGGCGGATTAATGACAGCCAATCAAATGCTACGGGATAACCCGACACCACATTTAGGAATCATTGCCAAAGCATTTAAATGGTCAGAAGAAGAAGCCAAAGAAGAATTATCTCGTGTTCATTTCAGTAACTTACCAGAAAATATTGCCTTCTTTAATGGTACTATAGATGCTGCTGGTAGCTTTGGCAGTATTTATCAATCATCAGTTTTATCCTACGGTAGCGTCATCACCAACCCCGTCGGTGCCGAACGCTTTATTGATCAGTCCGCTTTAGACGCTCTTGAGAAAACTGGTAAATTCGCCCAACAAAAAATCGCCATCGCTCCAATCAAAAGTGGTAATGCCAGCGCTATCGAAGGATCACCATTACTCAGCAAAGATATACGCTTTTTATTCGAGCCTAATTCTGCTGCATTAGCTGCTGATAGTCCTGAAAACATCACATATTTAGACACCATTAAAGGCTATTTAAAAATCAGTCCAGGATCGATGGTATTATTACGCGGTCACGTGGACAATTCGCTGGTTTCACAATTTCGTGACCAAGGCGGTGAAGCCTTGGTACGCAATATGGCGTTAAAAGCGGTCGCTTTATCAAAGGAGCGAGCAGCAAGCGTACGCAAAGCGCTCATTGAACATGCAAAAATTGCACCTGATCGCATAGAAACAATAGGTCGAGGCTGGGAAGAACCGGCGGGCAATGACGCGGATAAAAATCGTCGCGTCGAAGTACAGTGGTTTACACTCGAATAATAAATATCAGTTATTTTAAAAAATAAGCGAACGCGGAGTAAGTAATATATTACTACTCCGCGTTCTCCTTTCTTTATAATTATGCTTTAGGCTTTGGCGGCATGGAAATTGCATTTTGATTTTTAGTCAGCGGTAATTCTTTTTGTGCCCATACTGCATGATAATCTTTTGGGGTTGGCTGACGAGTAAAAGCCCAGGTGAAAATAAGTGGAAATAATGCCAACGCCATGACTGGCCAAAAACCTTGCGCCATGGTCCAGCCGCCGCCTTTTCCCGGCATGCGTGCATCCCACCCCTGCGTAATTATATAAATCATCATCGGTATAAATACAGCAAACCAGCCGGTCCACGCCATAAGCGGGATAATGATAATTTCATTTATCGGCTTTGGTTGTTTTCTGAATTTTTTCATGCCCTTATTATGGGAGTAGGGAATTTAAGAACGATATAAATCGTTCATTTTTGACCGATTATACCATTTTATGCATGTCAATACCCCTACCCCATGCATCTCGGGTAGAGTCGGTTTTCCCTACACTTTTTTATAGCTACTGAAACCTGTCCGTTTTATTGGAAGGCTCTCTGTCATTATAAATTCAATTGGCGAAATAATTTGAGCATTTTAAGTACGAAAGTACCTGCTTGCTGACAACGTGCTGACAAATTCCCATTGAAACTTAGTAAATTATGGGTGATCTTTCTACGTGCGGACTTGGGAACGGTGCCAAAGACACTGCCGCACAATCCACCCTTTCCCTCGACAGGACATCCCATGAAATCACTCAAACTCCTCGCCCTCGCAGGTCTGGTTGCTTTTGGTACGACGGCCTTTGCGGCTGACGGAGAGAAAGGCAAAAAGCCAAAATTAGACGCCGATGGTGATGGCGCCATTAGTGCTGAAGAATTGGCTAAGGCCCCAGAAGGCCTGCAGAAAAAACTCAAAGAATTTGACAAAGATGGCGACGGCGCCCTCAGTAAAGAAGAATATGAAGCATGCCAAGCTGCTATGAAAAAGGGCGGTAAAGAAAAGAAAGAAAAGAAAGAAGATAACTAAGTAAGTCTTTTTCTTTGATAGCAGGGATTCCTGTACGCTCATTGCCCATGTCCCCTGGACGTGGGCAATGTCGTTTTGTAAGACCCCTCAATGGCCACGGAGATTGAAAATAAGAAAGCACCACTGTGGCAATGCTGGAAGTGGCCACTCGCCCTGCAAATTATTCTTGGTTTAGTCCTTGGTGCTTTACTTGGTGTTGTCATTGGCATGAGCGCGTTGACTGCTGTGAAAAGCGGTGTCCCACTGAGCGAAGCACTCGAACAACGCTGGGACATGCGTTTATGTCGCTTGGTCGGCGGCATGTTTATGGACGCCTTAAAAATGTTGGTCGTCCCGTTAGTTGTGGCCGCCATCGTCACAAGTGTCGCTG
>JAHEDF010000414.1 GCA_024641365.1 Planctomycetota bacterium
ATCGAATCCATGTGAAATAGTGGCTGACGGTTGTGCAATCGCTTGAATGATAGTTTCTGTTGATTGTTGTTTGCCAAATGCGGTTAGATCCGGTCCAAAATCAATGCCATTTTTGCCAATCTGATGACAGGTATAACAAATAGCGACTGCCGTTTGTCCACGTTTTGCGTCACCAGGTAATTTTGCGATATCTGCTGTCGCTGAAAAAGCAGGATCTGGTTTTACTTCTGGCGGCAATGGCATGGCGATTAATTTTACTTTATCCGCATCGTACAAACCAAGCGCTTTTAAACTGCCTTCAATATCATAACTCTTCCAGTCATTATCTTTACGATTTATTAGCCACCATTTTGCAATGGCTTTATGTGGAAAATTATCGCTGTGCGCGAGTTCTAATACAGCACCTGCTGCCTCACGGCTCGGTACAAAAGCCAATGCCGTCAGCATAAGTTTTCTTTGTTCTTCACTTAAACTACTCATCAGCGCGCGCGCTTTCAGATCAGCAACAGCTTCAACGGGATGTAAACGCCACGCAATCCAGGCAAAGGCGTCGCTCCACTTATCGGCTGATCCTCCAATAGTTTTATGTAATGCAGTATAAACGAGGCTTTCTTTGCCAGTACAGCCTAAACCAAGTGCTTCTAAATAAGCGCGATCTTTTCCATCAAACTGACTGCCAATTGAGACGAGCACCGGCACGCTTTGTTCAGCTGGAACATTACGCATGGTGAGGGCTACTTCGCGGCGCACTGCGGCAGATTTATCACTGGCCATTTTTGTTGCCATTGCCAACACATCATGTTCAGCGCGACGTAAAGCGCGATAAGCGACTAATCGTTGTTGGTCGTCAGATGAGGTTAACCACGGCGTAATTGCTTTTACACCTGCGTCACCCATTTGCGCAAGTAACCATGCAGCGCGTGCGGCAATGAATGGATTGTCGTCTTTTAATAATGTCGCTACTGCAGGAACTGCTTTGTCACCTTGTGCTAATAAGCGCGTGAAGCCGAGATTGCGTACATTATTTGCTGGGCTTTTTAAGGCGGCAATTTGACCCTCGGTGGTTGCTAAATCAAATTTGGGAATAACGGATTTAAAACCTTTTGGAGCGATACGATAAATTGAACCAGTAAATCCATCATCACGTGTACCATGTCCACCAACGCCAGGATCAAACCAGTCCGCTACATAAATAGCGCCGTCTGGTCCAACACAGACATCACTTGGACGAAACATGGTTTTTAATTTCCCCGTTGCCCGACCACCAAGAAAATCTGATCCCGCCCATTCTTTTTCTTTATTTGAGGTTAAAAAATCAAAGCGTTCTAAAGTTATATCAGCGCCGTCTGGTTTTGGTAAATAACCAAACACCACATTTTTTCCAGCTTCACAAGCTAATAATAAACCACGCCATTTTTCTGGGAGCGCACCATTTTCATAGAATGCGACGCCCGTTGGCGAACCGCCACCATAAACATCCCCAGCTGGCATGGTGCCTGGGTCCTCTTGTCGCCATTCAGCAATTGGCGTTGATTGACCGGGGCGTTTATCTGCTCCCCAGGATCGTTTGCCATCGGCGGAAGCAAACCCAGCATTACCGCCTTCCATGATAACCGACACGCGACATGCAGGAGGATCGTCATTATCGCTTTGATAAATATCGCCAAACGAATTAATGGTTTGTTCATAGCTATTACGGAAATTATGGCCGATGATATTTACTTGCGTGCCATCTGGGCGCATGCGTACGGCAAAACCACCAATCCACACATTGCCGTCATCACTTTTTTGACCAGCAATATTTTGTTTGGCATAAGGACTACCCATGCGAAAGGTTTTGCCAGATTTATCAGTGAATTCGGCGCCAGTGTTGCCTTGATTAAAATACCACCAGCCGTCCGGACCAGCGGTTAAACTATGTAAACTGTGGTCGTGTTGACGACCATTAAAACCGGTCAGCAATACCTCACGTTTATCAACTCCTTCGTCATAAACCCCGTTATGATTGACATCCGTAAACACAATTAAATCTGGTGGTTGGGAAACAATAATTTTATCACCAAGCACACCAACACCTAATGGTGATTCTAAACCTTTATCTTGGACAAACACGGTCGATTTATCCGCTTTTCCATCACCGGTCGTATCTTCTAATACAACAATGCGATCACCTTCAGGACGACGTCCTCTTTTTCCGCGGTAATTAACACCCTCGGCAACATACAAACGACCATCAGCATCGAAATCAATATTAGTAGGATTGTATAAATGCGGTGAGGTTGCCCATAAGGTGACTTCTAAATCATCTTGGGAGGTAAAAATTTCTGGTGGTACAAAAGTAAAACCTTCATCGATGGCATTTTGTGCTGGCTTACTGGTGTAAACGGCAAAACGAAGCGATGCGTCACTTGGTTTACCGCCACGCTCCATCCCACCGTCATCAATGGCAACGTGAGCGGTAAAACGCACTACGTTCGCAGGTAAATCATAATCAATTAATGACGCAGCATGCGTACCAATACCTTTTGTATATTCTTTCCCTGCTACTTTTAATGGACCACCGTCGCTGGATTTCCCAATTTGCACTTTGCCGTATCCGGCTTTTGCTGATTTCCATTTGAGCGTGGTGAGATCTATTTTTGAACCATCGGCTAAATGTAAGGTTGGCTCCAACCAATCCGCCCAATCACAACTATTGCCACCTTCGTCTGATACATCTAAATATAATTCTTTGGCATTGGTAAGATCCACATCAACTGTAATTAATCTATCTTTTGATGTGCTGGTTAATAATGGACTTTGAAATAAGGCTTTAGCTGCGGTCTTGGGAGGATCTTTTGGCGGTGGAGTGCCACGCGGTGTTGGCGGCGCTTTATTTTGTGCGCCATCATTTGTGCCTGCTCCAACAGCCGGAAATTTTGCTTCTCTGGCAGTGTCAACTTTTGCCGCTGGCATTGCCTTAAATTCGCCTGGTTTGGGGACGGTGATGCGTGGCGGATTTTCTTTTTTCTTATCTAAATTCGCATTGAGTTCATCTTCTGTTATCGGATGTGATTTAACACCGTCTTTCGGCACCTCAATTTTTGCCGTCCACACAATAGCGTTTAAAGCGAGGGTACGAAATCCATCAATAGCCCAACTACGATGATAGTGACCGCCAGTAAATCCGACACCGCGGCCACCATCAGGACGTTCAATGCCCCACATAATAGTTTGTGGTTTATTTAATCCAGCGACGCCATGCTCATTCCATAAATTAATATATTTAACAATATTTTCACGCGTGGGTGTCGCCGTGACTAAATCAAGGACCGTCGCGCGATCTTTTGGAAAGCGCATATTATAATAAAATTCGTCATAGGCTTGTACGACATCGGTTACGCCATGCGAAACCGGATGATTTGGTAAGGCTTTTAAATCAGCAACCCAATGGGGATTAACGGACCAACCGGTTTCGAAAGCGCCACCGATCCAAGGCCGATAATATTTTTCACCTTCCTCAGCAGAGGGGTGCACCGCGTAGTGCATAAACATGATGCCGACGCCCTTTTTTGCTAAAGCATCAACTTTTTCCCAGCCTTTTTTGACCACACTGGTGCCATCGGCATAAATCACCAATGATTTGATACCGTCCAACACACTGTCATCGGTGGGCCAACCAGAAATAACGGTGGCCTTAACACCTAAGCCACTTTGTTCATTGAGTGCTTTCGCTAATAGTTGGCATCCCGCATTAAATTCATGTTCCCCAGGGCCATGGCTGCGGCCACCCGCCAGAAACACGATATCACTGGGGCCCTCAGCCGCTGGTAACACCGACACGCTTGCACTGAGTAATAGCAGGAGTTTACGCATAATTTTTATCTCCGAGGAATAGTGATACTGCTAATGAAACGAATTGCTGAACGCGAATTGCCAGACTGCCGATCGTAGTCGATGACACTGACAATGGGTTGTTTATCTCAATCATAGGTAATTGGCGCGAAATAAAACAAATTAAATAAATTTAGGGCTTTACGTCAAATTATCTATATCTGGAAGGACATAAGTCATGTTTCAGTTATACGCTTAGTATATAACCGTGCATATAACTTATATTAATGACAGGCTTAAAAACAAATAT
>JAHEDF010000415.1 GCA_024641365.1 Planctomycetota bacterium
ACCACGAAAGTATGGCACTAACATAAATTTAGTTCGTCGTTCAGGTGGAATGAGATTAATGGTAGCACCACCTTGCAGACCTATGCCCCAGGCGCTGTATTTGGCTGATTCTTTATCCCGACCAGACCAATTGCGATCTTCATAAAAAGCATATATCCCACCGCTTGGCTGAACGCGGCCACTATCCAATTGTGTTAAACCATTAATCTCATAACGAATGCCTTCACTCCAACGATCGCCCACAAGTCCCATGCTAAAATGTTGTGAGGCAAAACTTAATACATCAAAGGTAACATCAAGTCCGGAGACATCTGAGTTGTCGAATGCCGCTGCTGGTAACAGGAACACGGCAAGACACGGGGATAATAAAAGTTTTTTCATAAATTTCCTAAAAAGGCTCTGGTTAAAGTCCGGCTAAGGTTAGAAGTCAGAAGATATTTGTAAACTCACGCGAAACTCATCAGGAATTTCATATCCTTGAATTTCAGTTAAATCGGTTGAAGCGGCGCCCGCAAGATCAATGCGAATAGCATAGAGGTTAATCCCTGCACCTAAGGTGAAGATTGGTCCGACATCTTCTTCGGCAATGTTTTGATAATACCCAGCGCGCAACGCTAGAATATGAAATGGGTTAATTTCTATGCCGCCACCTACGCGCTGAGTTTGGTATCCATTAAATGGCGACTGCGATGGCGTCAAATCGCCATCGACCGCAAAAGTCAGCCATGACCAGGGAATAAATGCGACTCCAACTGCGACTTGTGGATCAACGCGCACATCCTCGAAGCGCACACCAAATTGATCGGTAAAACCTTTAAATGTTGGGCGATTAAGATTGCGGCCAGTTATGCCTGCTTGCCACCATGGGAAACGCACTGCGACACCTAAATCAACACCAACATTTGCAGATTGATGATAATTTTTTCCTGCTTCGTCCAGTCGCGATGGCGCATCTTCTTCGAATACGGAAATTTCAGAGCCGTAAACGCGACCTATCATTAATTTTACCGAACCCCCTATCGCAATATGTTCATTAAGAGGCGTGCCAAAAGTAAGTGGTATTTCACCCATCGCAAAACCATTGAGTCGCACCAATGTATTATTGTCGCTAATGGTGAGGCCTGTCTGATTAGCCGCATTCTCTAGCATGGTAAAGGTGTTATCAATTTGTGATTGTGAGGCGCCGGCTAAACGCAATTGATAATCTAATCGCTGAACCGCTAAAAGCGCATTTGCTCCACCGCCGAAGGCCGTGGTTAATGTATTCGACTGGGTTGGTGAGAATGCGAGCACCTGACCATCGGTAGGTGATCCCGTCGCATTAATTTGATTCGCGAGGGCAATCCCTCCAATGCTGAGCGCCACATTAAGTAAGTCCGTATTGGAAACAAAACTAGCTGCTTCACCATATATTCGAACACCAATACCGAAGTGTCCAATTCGTGTAGCTAAACCCATATTCGCTTCGGCGCTCACAAAATTACCATTATTACCGATAGAGGAAAAAGCCGTGCCGGCTCTTACTAATTGTTGCACTTGGTTGGCGCTGGTGATGCCATTGGTAGACAACTCATTAATGTCCAAATCGGCAATCTGTTGCGCGAGTTCTAATAAATTACCGTGAACACGAACGCCAGCTGATAGATCAAAACCCATTCCCCAATATTTATTAACTAAGCCTTGATTGTCGCTGTCGCCACCTTGACCAAAAAAACCAAACAGGGCGGGATTATAAAACTGAGCGGTGTTATCGGTTGCCGTCGCGACACCAGTCCCACCCATGCCTAATGCACGAGGACCAACAATTGGCGCCTCTAAGGCGGATACACTCAGCACTGCTGATCCCATGATGCACGAAACCTGTACACAGCGTAATAAATTCATGATTTGTTATGATGATCGTAGAGTACATTTTACCATCACTATCTGGTTAATGAGAACAGTGTCTTAGATCATTGGCAGTGAAGCCCCTACGCGTCAACTGGTCCGTGATTCCCTCTGCGCGGAGTCACACCGCAGGTTGTCTCGCGCCTCCGTAACCACGGATGAGAAGACGAAGATCGACGAAAGTTCCGGTTCCTGCCTAGCCACCACTACAAAAAAATCCGCGTAAAATCAGCATTTTCATTGTTAACTGGTATATCACACTTCCCTGCTGACGAGATCATTTCCACAATACCCGTCACTAAGTCAGGACAAAAAATGGTCGATACGTTGAGTGAACACCTCTCCTTTTATTTGTTTTTTAATGCCATAGAAACTAGCTGCTGACGTACTGAAATTTTTGATTCATGGAGTCTTTATGCGTACCATACTACTAACTCTGTTCACTTTCGTATTGCTGAACGCAGCTGATGAAGGGCGTTTTGAAAATTCGTCATTTAGCCTTACGATTCCTTCTGGCGTGACACTGAATGATGCCGACTTTGATTACTTTCCTGATGTCAGTTATAAATTTTTAATCAATGGCACACCGGTTGTCATCGGGCTTCAAAATGATTTAGCATCCAATCGTCAACAATTGTTAGATCGTGCTGTTTCAAATATTTCTCGTTATCTTGATAATCCGACTAGTAGTGACTTCTCGACCTATGGCAGTCTTTCACGTTGCCAAGGTCGTAAAATGACCGGCGTCTCCAAACATCCTAAATATTCCGGTGAGATTAGTGTTTATATTATTAGTTTCGTGGCCGGCCCCAAAACGGTGTTGCTGATCGCCATTGATGTGATGGGTGATAAACGTTTTGCTGAAGCAATAGGTGTAATGAAAAATAGCATTAAATTGAAAAATTAGTTATTATAAAATATAATTAATTCATTTAGATTAACGAATGCATTACTGCTTTTTGTTTTACCTAGTTGTGCATTTGTGCATTGCATCTCAGGATTTTAGATACGTAGTCGTTTCTATTTAAGGACTGTTTGCAGCACCCGTCCTTGGCCATATCCAGCGTAACTTTCTTCGTGATCGGTGTCTCAACATATCCCATAACATCTCTAACAATGTACGTGCGCTGATCGTCAGCACACACACGTCGAAACATCTCAGCAATTGATAGAAATGCCCAGGCCACTGCCACTACCAGCAGGGGTCCATTTCGACTATGACCGTCACGTCCAGAAAAGCATGCTGGCGTGGTTAGTAACTCAACGGTGTTCGATTACCCAATTCTTGACTTGTCTCATCAGGATAAATTCACAAGTTGCCGATCCCGATGAGGAGCCTTTATGCAAAATTTCGTGCGGTTATGTAGCTTTTTTACCCTATGTGCCTTTTGCACCTTAAGTCAGTTTTTGATGGCTGCTGAATTTCAGCATGAGCCATTACCTGAAAAAACAGTTATTCAATATCGCTTAGAAAGCAAACTCGCCTTTTCTGGATATAAAGCACCTAAAGTTCAATCAGAATTGGAGCGAGAAGTTTATATTCTCAATCGGAACGGTGATAATGCCACAAAAATTAAAGTGGTGTATGGTGACGGCGGTATAACGAGCACCTTGGATGGCGTCGATTCATACGAATTGCCGGTCGCGGGTGGCACTTATTTAGTCGAAGGAAATGGTAAATCTGATTCAAAAATATCGACTCTGATTAAAAATGAAAATATTACGGATGAAGAAAAATCATTTATTGAATATGATTTTGCCTTATTTGGTCAGGTCCATCCAATTTCCCAGATGCTCAATGGACAGAAGTTGCAAATTGGCCAAGAACCAGCTTCAACAACCGTTCTAAAAAATCTGTTGGAAATGAGATTTAAACCTTTTGGTATCGGTGAAATTACAAATTTAAATGTTATTTACGCCGGCAACGGATCTTATTTAAAAGACAAAACCGCTATTTTTGCACTCAACGTTAAAACGGGGAGTAGTTCAACCTATCCAGATTTATCGTTCAACTTAAGTGGTGAACTGGTGGTCTCGCAACAGACTGGCCGTCCAATTGGTATACAATTACGCGGTCCTGTTAAGGCCAATGTACCGTTGACACCAGGAGGCAAAAAGTCGTCAGCGACTGGGACGTTTTCCATGACCATACAAACCAATGTTTTTAAGGGCGAAGAAGTAGACAAGTGGTACGGTAACAATCCTTGGGGTACCGGCTTCATAGTGAGACCAC
>JAHEDF010000416.1 GCA_024641365.1 Planctomycetota bacterium
GAATTAGCATCTGCTGGTTGGTCAGCGATGGTGAGTGGCAATGCGGGCATGCCTATGCTGTGGTGGTTTGAATGGATTGATCAAGGCGATCGATGGCAGGCTTTTGGTGCGATAAGGCGCTTTTTAATAGGTGAAGATTTTCGTGGCAAAGAAGCGCGTGGGGTTGTTTTGGCGGGACGTAGCGATCAGGGGTCATTGTGGACACGCGCCTGGGCGCGGCCAGGTCGTATGTTGGGTTACATCGTTGATCACAACTGGGCAGCAGATGGCACGTCGCAATCACAGCACACACATGCTGTTGTTAGTATTGGAACGCAAATATCAGCCGGACCCTGTTATGTTGCTTGGTGGGATGCGGATCGCGGCGTAGAAACCCATGCGGAATATTTTTCTCATCCTGGCGGACCATTATCCTTAACGGTTCCGCCGTTTGTGCGACATTGTGCGTTTAAATTGACTCGCACACAACAGCCCACGGCTAACGAAACAAATTAATAACCACGACCGTCTAATTAAGTGGCGTTTTATTTGAGTTTAAAATACATTAATTTGTCAGAATAATAAGAGATGGAGATGAGCCTAGCAGGCTGCTGAAAAACACCAACCTGCGAGGTTTTATTAAATTGCGGGGTGACGTGCAATCGCGATTTTCATGAAATTTATTAAAACAGACTCTTAACCGAAGGGGGACAGACGGCCCCTTCAACCTCCGTAGGCTCCTTTTTCAGCAGCCTGCTAGTGTGATGCGCTACTCTTAGCGAGGCTGAGAAACAGGGGTCGCAAAAGCATAATTGTTACACAGGCTCTGGAGTCGTGCAGCATTCGTTAAAAATCGTTACCGATGTCATTGCCGCATCGTCTTCGCGACCAACGATATTTGGTTTTGCTGCGATGCTCATTGTATTTATTACGGCGGCGATCAGCGGTGGTGCCTTATATTTTAATGCAGAACAAGCTTTAGATGAAGAAGTGCGAACGGATTTGCGACGTACTGCCGTTATCGCAGCTGGTGTGCTGAATGGAGAATTACATCAAAAATTAACTGATCCCGCTCAGGAAAAAGAACCTATTTATCAAGAAGCTGTAGCGCCGCTCAGAAAAATTTTACAAACAACATCAAGTATTCGCTTCATCTACACCTGTATTTTAAAAGACGATAAAGTTTATTTTGTATTAGATCCGACACCTATTGGGGATAGTGATGGTGATGGAGTAGAAGATCATTCGTTTTTAATGGAAGAATATACAGAAGCGAACGAAGAATTTTTATCAGTGCTTCACGGCGGACCTGCTATGACGGATAAAGAACCCACGGCTGATCGCTGGGGTATTACCTTTAGTGGTTATGCGCCATTTTTTGACCAATTGGGAAATCAAGTAGGTGCTGTCGGCGTCGATATCGATTTAATTACGTACCAAAATCGACTGCAAGGCATGCAAAATGCGTTGTGGATTGGTGCGTTCCTTGCATTTTTAAGTTCTTTATTGGTTGGATATTTAGTAATGCGCTTTGGCGATTCATTACACCGTGCTCGTGTTGCCTCTTTGCATCATGCAGAAAACTTACAGAGCGCGCGCAATGAAGCGGAGCAGGCAAATAAAGCAAAGGATGAATTCTTGGCTATCATGAGCCATGAAATCCGAACTCCATTAAATGCCGTTATTGGTCTGGCAGATTTGTTACTGACGCATGAACATAGCAGTGATACCAATCACCACATACGAACAATACGCAGTAGTGGTGAACATCTGCTCTCTATGATTAATGATATTTTGGACCATTCAAAAATCGAAGCAGGTGGCATGGTTTTGGAAGAGGTGCCTTTCTCACCACTTGAAGTAGCCGAAAGTGTTCATGAATTAATGAAGGGCAGTGCGCAAGCAAAAGGGCTGGAACTTAGCGTGCAAACAGAAGGCCCAGTCAGTGATCGTGTGATCGGAGATCCGGTGCGACTGCGCCAAGTGTTAATGAATTTAATTGCCAACGCGATTAAATTTACAGAAACTGGTAGCATAACAATTACACTTTCGGCACTCATGCCAGGCGGCCCCATTACGTATCGTGTTCGTGATACCGGAATCGGAATGGATGAAAATATTACCAAACGATTATTTAAACCTTTTATGCAAGGTGATAGCTCCATTGCGCGACGTTATGGTGGTACAGGCCTTGGATTAGCGATTAGCCAACGGCTTGTAACGTTAATGGGGGCAAAAATTCACGTCGAAAGTGCACCTGGTCGTGGAAGTACGTTTTCTTTTTCTATCGAGCACTTGCCAACCAATCGCCCAACCCAGCGTGTACAGCGGCAAATTGATATGGACTATTTGCCGACGTTTACCGGAACTATTTTAGTCGTGGATGATCGTGACGTAAATCGCGTGGTTGCTAAAGCCATGGTTGAGCGCCTTGGTTTTAAAGCAGAAGAAGCCCGCGATGGAAACGAAGCATTAAAACGTTTAGAAAACCCAGGTATAGATGCGGTGTTAATGGATTGCCAAATGCCTGTCCTTGATGGTTTAGCAGCTACCGCTGAATTACGCTTAAAAGAAGGGCCAAGTAAACGCACCCCTATTATTGCTTTATCAGCAGCGGTTACGCCGGAAGACAGAGAACGATGTCGCTTAGCCGGCATGGATGGATTTTTAGCGAAACCAATTCGCATCGAAGAATTAATTTCCGAGCTGACGAATCATCTCCCGATAATTCAAAGCAATGCCATTGAGCGGCATGAAACGACGGATATTAAAAGTGGCGTGATGCCTATTTTCGATAAAAACGTCCGCGAAACATTACGCTCATTATCAGATAATGCGGAGAGTCTGATCGAATTAATTACGGTGTTTTTACGTGACGCTGATCGCGAAATACCTGCAATAATTTCTGATGCGACAGCTGGTAATCGAACAGGATTGAGTCGTCGCGCCCACGCCATGAAAGGGTCGGCACTGACTATGGGGTTATCGCGCGTAGCGCGTGGATTAGATCACATCATTACCTTAGCAGATGGCGATGATGCCGACACATTGGCGAGAGCGGGAAAAAATTTGGAACGTCTTTATCAAGAAGCAAAGGCGGTTCTTTTGGCTGAAAAGAATGAAACGACATCGCAATAAACGAAATGGCAAGAGGTGTACCACGTTTAGCGGCTCAACACCGTTAGTGCATACACGACTCTTTTTAAGATCATAAATACATGATATACAATAGGTTACACATTAACTTCAGGTTATTACGAGTTAATAAGTAGGGTCGCTTGCGGTCTATGTAGTATTCGCTCTAATGCCGCCACTTTGTTGCCAGGCAGGCTCGCGGTTGCGAGCCCCGCGACGAAGACGGCTGTGCTGATGACGTCATCGGCGCGCCACGTCCACGACGGACAATCACAAGTGGCTACGACATACCATGTGGCCTCACACCTATCTGGATTGGTAGGCGAAGCGCAGCGTTTGCGCAGGATCAATTTACAATGTCGGATCAACCCGATCTCAATAATTTATCAATTAAAGACCTCAGACAATTAGCCGGTGAACATCAAATTCAAAATCGCAGCCGGCTCAGCAAAGACGATCTTATTAATGCATTAAAAGGTGTTTTGACTGGTCATTTAGTCGCGACCAGTGCTAAAGCTGCCAAAGCCGCTGCGGAAAAATCCGCGGCCACCAATGCAAACGAAGAGACAGTCACAAAGGCCTCATCCGTGGAAAAAGAAAATGAAAACCCCGCTGAACAAGCAGCGGCGGAACCAGAATTATTAGACGCAGCAGCCGTAGCAGAATTAACAAATAATGCTGCTAATGCACATGACGAATCAGAAGATGATGATGCGGAAGAAGACAGCGATGACGCTGACGGCATCACAGAAAACGACCCAGATGGTCGTCCGCGCCGCCGCCGTCGTCGTCGTCGCGGACGTGGTCGTGGTCGTCGCGATGGTCCTGCGTCATCAGCAGATGGCGCGTCGCTTACGGAAGAAGCTCCACAGAATGACCCGGCGGAAAAAAATAACGACGCACCTGTACCAGCACCTGCAGTAGTAGCGACAGAAAAACCGGCACCGGTGGTAAAAGCACCAGCACCACCAGCTGTGAGCACTTCTCCAGCTGTGCG
>JAHEDF010000417.1 GCA_024641365.1 Planctomycetota bacterium
GACCCGATGGCGGCGATGGTGGCAATGGCGGCGATGTCATTGTTGAGGCCACGCCGCACTTAAATACGCTCGGACATTTTTTACGGCGTCGGCATTGGAAGGCTGAACATGGATTGCCAGGGCGTGGCTCCAATTGCTTTGGTCGCGGCGGTGAAGATTTAATTATTCAGGTACCGTGCGGAACGATAATTCGCTTGGCGGAAACCGATGAAATAATTGCAGATATGACCGACGTCGGTCAACGCGTGACGTTAGCTGCTGGTGGTCGTGGCGGTAAAGGCAATGTGCATTGGAAAAGTTCCACCAACCAAACCCCGCGCCAATTTGGTCCAGGTGAACCAGGGATTACGCTTAATTTAAAATTGGAGCTGAAATTAATTGCGGACGTTGGCATTATAGGTTTTCCCAATGCCGGAAAAAGTACATTGCTGTCGCGTTTATCACATGCGCGCCCCAAAATTGCTGCGTATCCATTTACGACTCTAGAGCCGCAACTGGGTGTTATCGAACGTGAAGACACCAGCATAGTCTTGGCAGATATTCCTGGGCTGATTGAGGGCGCCTCTGAAGGGCGTGGATTAGGGCACCAGTTTTTACGGCATGTCGAACGCTGCCCAATCTTATTGCATCTTGTCGATGGCTCAGAGGGTGACGTAGAGGCGCTTGCCGCGCGAATTGGTGTCCTGAACCAGGAACTTCAGCGTTTCAACAAAGAACTATCTGAAAAGCCGCAAATGATCGTGCTCAATAAGATTGATGCTCGTCCTGAACTAAGTGAAATCGCAGGCGACCTCAGCAAACGCCTTACGTGTGAGGTGCTAACCTTATCTGGCGTATCGGGGGAGGGATTGCAGGATTTGGAAAATCGCCTACTCAGTGCAGTGTCACAGCATCGTAAGGAGCATATATGAACATACGCGAAGTTTTACGCGCCATGGTACAATTAAGATCATCCGACTTATTTTTGAAAGTTGGTGGCCCGCCGCGTGTCCGTGTGGACGGTTCTGTGCGACAATTGGGAACAACGGCAATGACCAAAGAGGACATGAAAGAGGCTTTCATGTTATTGGTGGATGAACACAGCCGTGAAGCATTTAAGAAAAATCATGAATGCGATACGGCGTTCGAAGAAGAAGATATTGGCCGCTTTCGTGTCAACGCATTCATGCAACGTGGCAACATGGGATTTGTTTTACGTCACGTGCGTAGTGACATTCCTGGCTTCCAAGATTTAGGTTTACCAATCGAAACTTTTGAACGGTTGTCCATGTTACGACGTGGCATGGTGTTAGTAACAGGCATTACAGGCTCAGGTAAATCAACGACTTTGGCGTCGATGATTGAATACATGAATAGAGTTACGAGTCGCCACATTATTACCGTCGAAGATCCTATCGAATATAGTTATATTGATGATCGCTGTATTATTAATCAACGTGAAGTTGGCATTGATACGCGCGATTTTAAATCAGCCTTGCGTAACGCGATGCGTGAAGCACCAGACGTTATTCTGATTGGTGAAATGCGTGACGTCGAAACGGTGCAAGCCGCAATCGATGCTGCGGAAACGGGACACATGGTATTATCTACGCTGCATACTATTAATGCGCAGCAAACCATGGAACGTATTATTAACTTCTTCCCGCCATACCAACATAACTTAATTCGTATGCAGTTATCAATGGTGTTCCAAGGTGTTGTGAGTCAGCGCCTTGTTCCACGTAAAGATGGCCCTGGTCGTGTGCCTGGTCTCGAATTAATGATCGCGACTCCAACCATTAAACAAATGATTGAAGAGGGGCGTACTCCTGAATTGTATTCAGCTATTCGCGACAGTGAACACTATGGTTGTATGACATTTAATCAGTCATTAATGAAATTGTATGAGCAAGGCTCAATTACCCGCGAAGACGCCTTGTCCACGTCTGACAATCCGGACGAAATGGAAATGTTGTTCCGAGGTATTCAACGTGGCGCATCATCATCAATGATGGGTGGCCCAAAAAAATAAAAGCGCTGTTTATTAGATAATATGACAAATAATATTATCTAATAAACGGTCACCAACGATGCGGTGCGGTTCGCTATACCGAGCAGTGTCGTTGGTGATTCGCAAAGCGCCGTCAGGGCCATTGGCTTTTGCGACGTATTTATGATCCAATGTGGTCCATTCGCTAATGATGGCATCTTCAACTTCGGGATGAAATTGAATGCCATATTGTCGCGATAAACAAAATAACTGATGCGCGCAGCTTGGCGTTGATGCTAAAAGTTTTGCATGAGGCGGTAAATCAAAGGTGTCGCCATGCCAGTGTAACATCACTGCTGTTGACGGCAGTCCGGCTAATGCTGGGTGGTGTTGAACATTATGAAAATTAACAGCACCCCAGCCTACTTCGAGGCACGGCGTGTTATTTATGAGATTGGGATAAACACGCGCGCCAGCAGCATGTGCTAATAATTGTGCGCCTAAACAAATACCGATCATGGCTTGGTTTTTTGCTATGACGGATTGCAGTAAGGTTATTTCTTGTGCTAAAAACGGAAAGCGTTCAGAGCCAATGTCACTAACGCTCATTGGGCCACCCATAATAATTAATAAATCATGAGAGAGTGTTGTTGGAACGGTATGCCCTGCATAAGCTAAACATCTGTCGATACTAAAGCCACGTTGTTCTAATATTGGTGCTAATCGGCCAGGTCCTTCGCAAGCGATATGCTGAATAATGAGGGCTTTGAGCATAGGACTTATGATAGTGACTTGCCTTATCTAGCAATGTTGCACATGCAGACAGTTCCTACATGCATAAAGCCCCGATTTTAAGCGGGGCTTTATGCACGAGATAAAGAATAATAAATTTAGTTGCTGGAAGATGCTGGCGATCCAACACCAGTGATCGGTGCAGCGCTTTCATCCGGAAATAAGCGTCCTAAATAACGTGCGAGTTTTTCATTGGTTGGACCATAACCACCGTCGTACATGTAATGCTCAAGATCTTGGCAGAATTCACGAGCCGTGGCATAACGATTAGCGGGGTTTACCTCTAACGCACGCATCATGATCGCTTCTAATTTTTCAGGGATATGTGGGTTGAGGCGACGTGGCGATTTAATGGAATAATTGTCCATCTTATCAACCAGATCATCAATATCATTAACGTTATAAACTGACGTGTTGGTCAGTAACTCGTACATAACTAAGCCTAAACTAAAGACGTCACTTTGGCGTGTTGTGCCAATAAATTTCGCCTGTTCAGGGCTCATGTATGGCAATTTGCCCATGATGACTTCGGCTTCGTCCGGCGTGTTCATTATAACGGCTTTGGCAATACCGAAGTCGGTTAATTTAACTACGCCACCATAGGTAATAATAATGTTCGAAGGGGTGACGTCGCGGTGGACAATGTTTTGTGGCTTACCAGCCATGTCTTTCGCTTCATGCGCATAGTGTAAGGCGCGACATACGCGGCTGATAATAAATGCGCCAATTTCAACATTGGTGACTTTGTGGCGATCTTTGTGAGAGCGAATAACATCGGCTAAATTTTTGCCATGAGCATATTCCATGACGATGTAATAAATGCCTTTGGTCTGGCCGAGCTGGTAGACCTGTAAAACATTTTCATGAATTAAGTCAGCAACGAGTTTTGCTTCACCGACAAAGAGATCGACGTTTTCTTTATTCTTTAAAAATTCTTTTTTAATGGTTTTAATGGCTACAACTTTGCGGAAACTTTCTGCGCCAAGCTGCTCTGCCAAATAGACTGAACCCATGCCACCGGTAGCGATCTTTCGTAGAATTTGATAGTTCGTTACGTACTGAATCTCTTGCATCGCATGACTCCTAAACCGACCGCTACCAGCTAACGATGCCAATTTTCTATGTCAACGTGGGGGTGGTTATCTATGAGAGGGCTGTGCCCTGCGTGACGCAGCGGCACGGGTGATATTAAATTGGTGATAATGAGTAGTTTCGTTAGGCCTTTGCTGCGCGACGTAAACGATTGAAACGTTCTAAATACTCTTTTCGGTCGGCCGCGAGCAATTTTTTAGGACCTGGTCCTTGTGCGCAGATTCCCGCAACACCGCTTGCTACCGC
>JAHEDF010000034.1 GCA_024641365.1 Planctomycetota bacterium
CTAATAATCGCGTTTTTCCCTGAAAAATACGTTTAATTGAATACAGATTAACCGCAGAGGGCGCAGAGGGCGCAGAGGGAATTTATAAAAGATTTTGGCTCATTCCATTGCCTTTAAATGTCAATAAACGGTAATTTTTATTGTAGATTTGTTGAAAAACCCTCTCTGCGCCCGCTGCGGTTAATTGTCTTTTCTCTATGCAAGGGTGAATGAATTGGTACTTGGCAGCGCGTAAATGTGGGCCAACGTCTGCGCCCCGGAAACGACTCATGCGCTATCAGACTGACGACCTTCGTATCGACAAACTCAAACCGTTACTGCCGCCAGCGATTTTAATGGAAGAATTGCCGGTCAGTGAACGCGCTTCGACGATCGTGGCATTGGCTCGCCAAGTGGTGACGCGTATTTTACGTGGTGAAGATGATCGTTTAGTCGTGGTAGTTGGACCGTGTTCCGTTCACGATTTGGAAGCCGCCGAAGAATACGCGCAAAAATTAAGTGCGCTTGCGAGTGAAGTCGACAAAGAATTATACATCGTCATGCGTGTCTATTTTGAAAAACCACGCACCACAGTGGGATGGAAAGGATTAATTAATGACCCTCATTTAGATGGATCATTTTCTATTAATGAGGGCCTGCGCAAAGGTCGTCGTTTATTACGAGATCTTGCTGAAAGTGGCATGCCATGTGGTTGTGAGTTTTTAGACCCTATTAGCCCACAATTTTTTGCTGACTTAGTAAGTTGGGGAGCAATCGGCGCCCGCACTACAGAATCACAAGTTCATCGTGAACTAGCCTCTGGATTATCGGTGCCGTTAGGATTTAAAAATGGCACCGACGGTAATTTGCAAATTTGTATTGATGCCATTCATGCCGCTGCCAACCCGCATCACTTTTTATCCGTGACGAAAGAAGGTCTCGCTGCGATTGTTGCTACCCGAGGTAACCCTGACTGTCATGTTATTTTGCGCGGCTCTAATAAAGGGCCTAATTACAGCGTCGAAGATGTCGCTGCTACCAGTGACAAATTAATTAAAAGCGGATTGCCTGCGCGCATCATGATTGATTGTTCACATGGCAACAGTTCAAAAGATTATCGGAAACAACCAGAAGTTGCCGCGCATATCGCAGCACAACTTGAAAATGGTAATGCTAATATTTTTGGTGTAATGATGGAAAGTCATTTAGTTGCTGGCCGTCAAGATTTAAAAGAGGGCTGCACGCTCACCTACGGTCAAAGTATTACGGATGGTTGTTTAGGATGGGACGAAACCGTTCCGGTCATTCATCAATTAGCTGAAGCGGTTCGTAAGCGCCGTACTCGTAAATAATTCACCGCACACATAATCGCGAGCGAATTCACCCATGGTTGATGAAGCTGAAGCTGAAGCGATTCGTAATGAAGTACCGGTCGAGCGCGTTTTGACCAGCACCCATCGCATTTTGAAATTTCGTGTGGGTCGTTTGCATGGCCGTGATTGGCGTTTAGATAAATATTTAGCTGCCATACTGCCTACCCTTTCACGTACATTAATTAAAAAATGGATTGAGCGCGGGTCCGCAACCGTTGACGGCGAAGTTGTACACGGACGTCCGCAATTACGTCCAGGGCAATATGTTATTTTAGAAGCACCGCTACCAGAACGCGATGAAGACCGGGGTTACGCCCAAGATCTAGAAATTCTCTATCAGGATAAATGGTTATTAGCCGCCAATAAACCACCTGGACAATTATCACATCAGGCTGGTCGCACCATGACCGGCACCTTATTAAATCAGGTGCAAGATTGGTTTGAAGCGAAAGGTGGCGATCCACAACATGTCCGTTTAATTAATCGCATCGATCGAGATACCTCCGGCATTGTGTTATTATCACTCGATGTCAAAGCGCATGCGGTGGTAAGCCAAGCCATGGAAGCGCGCGATCTCGAAAAAGAATATCGCGCTATTTGTCATAATATACCAACGGACGAACATGGTGATTGGCGTGATCCGATTGGCGAAGGTCCTGCCGAATCTATAACACGTGTCGTGCGTGATGATGGTCAACCATGCCATACTGAATTTTTTGTCTTAGAACACACACCTACCAGCCAACCGCAAGTATTTTCATTATTAAAATTATTATTACACACTGGTCGCCAGCATCAAATTCGTGTACATGCGTCGCATAATGGCTGTCCTTTAGTTGGTGACTGGGTTTATGGCACACCTTGTCAGGAGCTCAGTGGCCAAGCATTACATGCCGCTGTCATGGAATTTGCACATCCATTTGAAAAACGCACTTTACGTATTGAAGCACCATTACCGCACCGCTTAAAAATGCTGTGGCGCCAATTAATGAATGGACAGCTCCCTACGTTACTTGAACTCAGTGATGAGCAACGATCCAAATTAGGTCTGGTCACAGATACATCTAACGACATTAAGCGGCCGAGTTGGTTAACCGTTGAAGAATTTGAACAATTACGGCGCGAAGCTGGGGAATAGTCCCGGCATGTTGCTCTCACGCACAAAATGAGTGCCCTGCACACCTGCACAAAAGCATGGCGCATCCTATTTCACCGCTAGGCAGCGTTTGTAAGTGCCATACGTTGGGACCATGCACATCCAAATTCGTTTGATTTCTTTATTAGAAGAAGCCGCCAATAGTTTCGAACAATTGGAAACCTTGGCTAATCGTACCTTGGCGCAAATTCCTGGCGAACAGGTCGAAGAGGTCGAATTACGCACTATTGAGCGCGATTACCTCAATAACGAAAATGAACAGGGCAGCGAAATGGATCATGTGGTCGTCATTCGTTATCGCACTGATCAAATTGAAGATGACGGAACAGCGTTAATTTAATCACGTTGTTTTGTATCCAGGATTCAAACGTATCTCACTTTTTTGGGTGTTGGTTTTGGCCTACAATTGATTTACGCCAGCGGCTTACAAACGGTGGTGAGATCGGTTTTGCTTATTAACCTGCGACCGCGAGCAATAGCGACGTGGCTAACGAAGAGAAACAAAAAAAAACACCAGGCTTAGCGAAACACGACAGTGCTTCGCAAGAAACAGCTATTGTCTACGTACCAGTCAATCGTTTAGCAAAAGTTGATGCCATCGATATAAATACGCCAATCGCTAATCGCGTATTAAATCATGATAAAGCACTCGCCCCCACTACCAAACACACTAAAGATGACACGGTGGTCATGACAAGCGTCATGGGGCAAAAAAAAGATGCGACGTCAAGAACTAATGAAACTATAGCGACCTCTGTTCTCAGACGATTACATGGTAGTGACAGTGATGATTTATTTGCTGCCGCACTCAAATCAAAACAAACATCATTAATTAACAGCGATAATCCTCGCTTTACTATGATTGGGAAACTTGGTGAAGGTTCGCAAGGCATCGTCTATCGCGTTAATGATCGCGACACTCATCGTGAAGTTGCCTGCAAAGTATTATCATACGCGACAACTGATCCGGAAGAAATTAGCCGTTTTATTCACGAAGCACAAGTAACCGCACAATTAGAACATCCCGGTATTGTTCCAATTCACGATTTAGGTGAATTACGTGACGGAACCGTTTATTACACCATGAAGCGGATCGATGGGAAAAGTTTAGATGATATTTTAGTCGCCAATAAACATCAATTAGAACGGCGTTTTGAATTAATGCAGATATTTATACGTATCTGCGAAACTGTGGCTTTTGCCCACAGTCGTGGTGTAGTTCATCGTGATTTAAAACCGCGCAATATTATGGTTGGACAATTCGGTGAAGTGTTGGTGGTAGATTGGGGTTTAGCAAAAGTAGTAAATTGTCCCGATGTTGCGCGACCCATGGCTAGTATGCGTACGTTTCCTGAAGCGGATGCCTATCGCACGTTAAATGGGACTGCGGTAGGAACCCCTGCCTATATGTCGCCTGAGCAAGCCATGGGTGAAGTCGATACACTAGATAGACGTTGTGATATTTATTCGCTTGGTGTTATTTTGTATGAAATATTATGTGGTGAATCGCCGTATGTGCGTGGTGAAGCACGAAAAGTTATGCATCAAGTCAGTCACGGCATGTGGACCAAATTAGATCAACGGCCCGCTGGTGCGAAATTACCACGTGCCTTAATCGCAATTGTTCATCGTGCGATGGCTTTTGAACGTAATGATCGTTATAGTTTAGTTGACGATTTTGCAGCTGATTTACGAACCTATTTAGCTGGTGGTGCCGTCAGCGCTTATTCGGAAACAACCGTTGAAAAAATAGGTCGCTATATTTCGCATCATCGACGACAAGTTCGTGCAATTGCTATTACGGCGATGTGTGCTGTAACTATTGTATTAGGCATCATATTCTCGCAATGGTACGAAGAAGAACAAATTATTAATAAGCTACGCATTGATTTACAAGCAAGCCTTGAATTAAATAAATTTTCTGACGCTAAGAAAATCAGCGATGCCATTTTAAATTTACGCCCAGATGATCGTAATATTATGCGCTTAATTCCACGCATTGAAAACGGGTTAAAACAATTAGAAGCGCAACAGTTTGCAGAGAAAAAAGACTCTGAAGCAAAACGCCTTATTTTAGAAGCGGGAGATCTAGCTGCTTTTAACACCATTGAAAGCTTACAGAAAGCCAGCGAAAAATATATGCAGGCCATAGGCCTTGTCCCTAATGATGAATCAGTTGCTAATTTATATAGACAAGCAATTAATAGCTTGGCTCAATTACAACAGAAAAAAGCTGATGATGATAAAAAGGACAGAAAAATTAAGGCGGGAATTGGCCTTATGAATGATGCGCTGAAAAGTTTAGCTTTTGTTCAGCCATTAAAATTGGAACTAATTGCCTTTCAGAAAGAACACCGATATTTAGCTGGCTTAATTCGCAATGTTGATGATCCAAACATGCGTCTGCATTTACATGAATTAGAAAATGCCATCGAAGACAAAAAAAAATCTATTGGACTAGCTGAAGGTCGGGTTGCATTACTTTTGGATAAGGCCCAGTTAAATGCCCCTGATAATCAAGAAGTCAGCTCTGCATTTGCAGAATATTTTTATAATAGATTTCTTTATTTTGAATCCAAAGGCGATATCATAAATGCAACCGACGCAGAAGCGCGCGTGCGCAAGTTTGATGCTAATAAATTAGAATATAACGAGAGATTACAAGGCCTTGCTCGAGTAAAGGCTAAAAACAAGCAGTCCCTGACGTTACAATTATTAGAAGAAGGTATTGATCGCACCTTGTCGCCTGCTGCTGGTGATGCAGGAAAAAAAATCACGGTGCCTGTTGATACCGAACTCATTGTTGAGCGTGGTCGTTATTTATTACAAAACGAACATGGCGACATCACCGCTCTTCATATCAAGCGCGGCGATTCCTTGCTCTTAGAATTTCCCGTGCATGCACCATTACCACCTGGCGTTGCATTTATACTTGGCGGTAAAATTGCAGATGCAGAAGGTCTCCCTTTTGATGACGTTAAATCATTTGGCTTATGTACCCATGAAATAACTTGCGGCGAATGGCTAACCTTTCTGAATGATCCCGAAACGCTAGCGACGATAAATGCGGCTGAACGCGCTGGGTCGACAATTTTGGTGCCACGACTTAATAATCAGCCACTCTGGGAACGAAACATGGATGGGATCTATCAATTTCCTGCTCATGAAACCACTGATGGTATTTTTTCCTCTACCTGGCCAATTACCTGCATAAGTGGGCGAGATGCGATGGCCTATGCGCGGTGGCGATCTAAGCGCGATAAGCTCCCATGGCGACTACCGACAAACGGCGAATGGCTTTTGGCTGCCCAAAGTGGTGATGGCCGCCTCTATTCCTGGGGGATGCGTGCCGATTTGTCATTTAGTGCGACTACGCAAGACCAACTGAGTGAGCGGTGGTGTCAAATACCGGTCGGTTCGTACCTGCGTGATCAAACCGTGCATGGCGTTTTCGACCTCTGCGGCTCAGTGGCGGAGTTTGTATTGGATGTAGGCGTCGTCAGACAGGCTGCTGGTGGCTGCCATAAGGATCGACTTACTGAAAATTTTACGGTATACTCGCGTCACGATGTTCAAGACACCGACACGAAGACCGGTATCGGACTTCGCTTGGCTTTAACTTTAAAATCAGATCAATAAGTTTGGAGAACTCTACTATGCGATCTTTTATCCTGTGCGTAGTCCTAGCTGTTTTTACGCTGTCAGCTGACGCAGCGGAACAAACCCGCACCTATAAAATTGGTATGTGTCCATGGATTGCCTGGGCACCAGTCAACATTGCCGATGTCAAAGAGCTGTGGAAGAAGCGCGGCATTAATGTGCAAGTGGTTAATCAACTCGGTGAAGACACCGGCGCTATAGAACAAAAGCGCGTCGACCTCGCCATTGATATGATTGGTAATTTTATCGGTCTGCAACAAAAGGGCATTGACGTTACCATTTTAGCGGAACTCGATTGGTCAAATGGCGGTGATAAAATTATTTCCCATAATAAAACCACACCAACTAAAAAAGGCGACACCATTGGCGTTTATCATAATGACCCGGCTGTCATGATGTTATTGGCTCATTACTTAAAGAGCCACAATTTAACTTTAAGTGATGTTAAAGTTGTCGAATATGACCCGGCTGAATTAAACGGTCATTTTATTACGAATGCTTTATCAACTATTATTACCTATGAGCCCTATTCATTAGATGCTGAAAAATCTGGCGGTGCGGTCGTGGCTACATCGGCCACCTTCCCTGGCTGTATGCCTGAAGGATTCGGAGGACGCCGTGAAGCAATTGCCGCCATTCCTAAGGAAGACTTAAAGAAAATTATCGCTGGCTGGTTAGAAGCCGTCGCATGGAGTCGTGATCCGGCTAATTTTAAAGAATATTGTGAAATCGTGAATAAACACACCTTTGCAGAACCAACTCCCTATGACGGTGATGCGATTAAAGACATGCTGACCAATGTCAGTATTCATGACTTGGTTACCTTAAAAGCACGCAACACCGCTGGTGGCGGATTATCAAGCTTTATTGATGAGACACGGACCACCTTAAAAAATGCCTCTTTGCTCACCAAAGAATTCTCTGCTGCTGCTTTGGTCGATACAACCGCACTGCATGAAGTGTTGTCGGAATATAATAAATAATTTCTGATTTTGCACATTACTATCACTCACGTGGTAATTACCACGTGAGTGGTTCATTTAGCACGGGATCTAATAAATGCTCTCGTTCCTCAACGCTCAGCGGACGACAGTCTCCTGGTTTCATATCAGCCGGCAATGTTAGGCCGCCAATGCGATCACGATGTAACTGCGTAACGTAGCCGCCTAATGCAGCGATCATGCGCTTTACCTGATGATGACGACCTTCACAAATAAGTAAGCTACCAGCATTTTTATTTTTGTCTGTCTTAAGTAATAAATATCCAGGCAAGCATGGCTTCGTGTCGTTATCAATTACTAAACCAGCGCGTACCCGCTCTATAGCATCTGCACGTAAGTGTCCTGTATAATGAAATTGATATCGCTTCCAACGTTTTTGTTCGGGCGCTACAATGACTTGTGCCCAGGTACCTTCGATGGTGAGGAGTAATAACCCGGTGGTATCACGGTCTAAGCGACCAATTGATTGTAAATTTGGGTGCAAATATTCACTCGGAATTGCATCATAGATATGTGGTCGGTCATGTGGGTCATGAGAACATGCTAAACCAGCGGGTTTAAAAAATAACAAAGTTCCGCAATCAATATCATCACAAATGTGACGGCCATCGACGGTAATTATATCAGCTGGGTATAACAGACGGTGATAGTTTTTGCATATTTTTTCATTCACACAAACATGCTGCTTATGAATTAATTGTCGCACTGCAGCCCATGTACCAACGCCCCGTCTGGTCAAAAAATAATCGAGTCGTTCATCGGCACGCATGCACAACGGTCGGTTGGTGAGTAGCATGAGCAACCACTCACATTGCCAGCACACAATTGCTGTTTACGCTGCTCCACCAATCGTGAATCGCTCTGCCGCTCTTGTACTCAACATTGTTTTACCCGGTACGGGCTTATTGCTACGTACTCCTGGGTGGATCGCTACCATAGCCGCCATTATTGGCGTGGTTGGCTGGTCGTTATTAGCAATTGCGTGGCTAAGCCCAGGAATTCCCAGCCTGATTCCATTCGGTTGGGCAGGACTCGCAGCCTATACTTGTGGCGCAGTCGTAGCAGGTATGCACTGGTTATTCACTGAGCGGCCATCATCCAACAACGTCCAAGCTATCAATCCACTTTTCGACGAAATTGCTGGGTTTTACTTAGCGAATGATTTGACCGCAGCAGAAGCGGGGGCTAAACGATTAATTGCCGTAGCTGGCAGTGAGCCCGGCGCTTGGCGGCTTTTAGGAATGATATTACGCGCACAAGGCTCCCATAAACGGGCCGAGCGGGCCGAGCACAAGGCGCATCGATTAGAGGCAAATCGAGGCTAACGAGCCTACCAGCAAGCGGGTGCAAGGTGGCGGTTAAGGCACTCAAGCCACATGCTGGACAAATTGCCTCAGGATCATGCCGATTTCATGTAATATCTTGGGCTTAAATTAGTAATGACCCACCTGGCTGTGCGCACCTCACCACTGGAAGATGCAGAGCAAGCACTTGCTGTCCGTCAGTGGCATGATGAAGTAGGCGTCTTCACCCCCCCGGTTATTCGCTAACATGAGTAAGATTCGCATTGCCAATGGACCGTATCGCGGACGCGAAAAATCGCTGGCTGACAAATCATTAACCATTGGTCGTGATGCTGAGGCTGGCATTCAAATTTTAGACCGTTCCGCGAGTCGTTTTCATGCCGAAATTTTCCCCGTCGGCGGCATGTTTTTCGTGCGCGATTTAGACAGTAAAAATGGCACCTATGTTAATGATGATCGTTTAGGCGATGAAGAATTATTGCGCGAAGGTGATGTCATTAAAATTGGCACCACCGAATTAGTTTATGAAAGTGGCACAGCGTTGGCAGACGACAGCTCTGCGCGGATCGCCTATCAAGACGATCCCGATATGTTGTCACATACGCTAGAATTCCGTGTCGATGAATTATCAGATATTGATGAAATTGAGGAAGAGCAAACTGATCAAAGCAGTGCACGTGGCTTAAGAATATTATATCAAGTCGGTCGTATTTTATCAGACACCATCGATATCGCCGATAAGGAAGCAAAAGTTTTAGACTTTTTAGTGTCTGGCATGCCTGGTGAAAGTGCGCTTATTTTCAAACGCGAAGCCACAACTGGGAAATTAGTGCCAACCACCGTGCGCACCATCTCACCACGCGTACAACCAGTTATTAGTCGTTCTATTATTAAGAAAACTTTTGCTGAAAATAAAGCGCTGCATAGCGCAAATGCCAGTGAAGATGAACGCTTTGATCGCCATGCGAGTGTTATTCAAAAAGGAATTCGCTCAGTAATTTGCGTACCGTTATCCATTGGTGGACACACGAAAGGTGTTCTTTATTTATCGCGTGGTCCTGGTGCCGATGCCTTTGATCAAATGGATCTGGAATTAATTAGTGCGTGCGCCATTCAACTTGGTTTAGCACAACATGCTGCTGAACAAAGTCGCCGTCATCGTGTTGCGTCACGTCAATTAATGACGGCATTAATTCGCGCCTTAGAAACACGTACTGGTTGTTTGGGTGCAGGCGAACGTTGTGCGCGTACCTGTATTGCGCTTGCAGAAGCATCACATTTATCAACTGCAGCACGTGAGCGTGTGCGTCATGCTGGACTATTACATCATATTGATCGTATGATGGATGTCAGTCGCGATGAAGCGCTCACCATTTTAGAATCCGTTGATGATTTAGAACATGTCCTGCCATTATTAAAACATGCGCAAGAACGTTTAGATGGTAGCGGTCCATTAGGATTAAAAGATTCCGAATTAGAAACCGAAGTGCGTATAATTGCAGTTGCAGCTGCTATGGAACAACGTTTTGCAGAAGATCAGGGCGCTGACCCCAATGCTATAATCGAAGCGTTAATGAAAGATCGCGGTTTAGATAGTGGTTTAACCCAATTATTACAAACCTGTCATTTAGATGGTAGTCTGTACACCAATCGCGAATAATAGCTAAGCACGTCGTTGCCAATTGATATTATCTGACGTTTACAGTTGCTTGTTGATGGCAATGAATGCCATCGGGGTGGTGTTTTTCAGCAGCCTGCTACGCTCTCGGCCCACTTGGAGGTGCCATGGTTGGTGGTCTGCTACGATCTGCGATGATGTCGATGCTAGTGATTATCAGTGCTGTAGTGAGCTGCAGCTTAGTCAGCTGTAAAAGTCCCGGCGAACCATTCGCTTTTAAAGATGTAAAAATTTCAGTTGGCCCTAGTGCTACGCCAACACAACCAGCGACAACGCACCCAACCACTATTCAATTTACCATTCGTAATACCTGGAATAAAGACCTCAGTACTATTCCATGGGAAATGCGCTTAAATACCGATCCCGCAAATCCATTATCTGGTTCGGTGGTCACTAGCGGTGTGGTTTCTATTCCAGCGTTCGGTTCTCTTGGACAATCATATAATCTTGGAACGCTGGCAAAAGGTTCTTATACCTATGCAATTATTTTAGACCCAGCCAACAGCATAAGTGAAGACAACGAATCGAACAATATTGGACAGGTCACAATTCTGGTCGCTGATCAAGATATTAGTTTTGGTCCGACAACGCCAAATATCACTATAAATGCAGGAATGGGTTTACCATCATCTCGACAATTAACCGCAACATTTGAAATATTGCATACCGTTTCTACCACGGCTCCAGCACCACCTGCGGTAGCTATTAACGTACCCTATGCCGTTACGCTTAATGGTAATCCTATAACGCCCGACATAGCAAGTATAGCCAGTCCGGTTAATGTTAATCCTGCTGGCACTAACCCGCAAACCGTCACTTTGACTTTACCTGCAACTGGTAGCGCTGGTTCATTTCCATACGTTATTACTTTATCACCAGCAGCTGGCGATGATAATAATAAGGCAAATAATTCATACACGGTAGTGCTGAGCGTACCTGCATCTGGTTGAGGTCGTTATGCGCTTACTCGCCCTCTTATTTTTGACGATATTTTTGTGTAGCTGTGCACAACGCGATAGTAGTCCCATCGCGAATCAACACGATGGATGGGAATCTATTTTTGATGGTAAAACATTACAGGGTTGGTCCGCACCAGATATGCGTTATTTCCGTGTTGCGGATGAAGCAATCACTGGTGAAACCACTGAGACATTAAATCCGAAAATTAATCAATTTATTGTTTGGCAAGGTGGCGAACTAAGCGATTTTGAAGTGGAATTTCAATTTCGTATTTTCGGAGAAAAAAGTAATTCCGGCATGCAATTTCGTAGTGAAGTGAAAGAAAATGGTTTAGTGCACGGTTATCAAGCTGATATTGATGGGCAGGCTAAATTCTTCGCCGGTATTTGGGATGAATATGGCTCACGACGATCATTGGCCGCACGCGGCCAATCAGTAGTCATTGCTGAAAATGGAGAACGTGCCCAATCACCGCTACCCGGAACCGAATCACTAACCGGAATGGCACTCGATCAATGGACCACCTATCGCATTAAATGTTTTGGACCGCGCTGTGAACTCTATCTGAATAATATCCTGACTGCGGTATTGGTTGATAATGAAATTGGTAAAGCACGTGATCGTGGTGTGCTCGCCATGCCTATTATTCCAGGTATGCCAATGAAGGTGCAATACCGACATATTTACATTAAGCGCTATTAATTAACAGTTCTTATATTTTTATTGATGAATAATATTACGATTTACCATTTAAAAACTAAATGACGGAAAAATTTTTACTTTATTTGAACAGGAGGAACGGAGACAATGCTATTCGACTAAGAAATACATATAAGTCAGCAATTTACATTAGTTATATAAATCAAGCTTCGCTCGCATGAATTCCGAAATACGGGATTTCTTCGAAGGCCTTCATCACAGAGGACACCGAGAACACAGAGGTATTAAACATTTCATGTGAAGATGTGCTCCGTAATAAAACACGGATATTTCAGGTGGTATTTTCTCACATCGTCAAAATCATACCAATTCCGGCTCACTATATCCTAAATAATAAGACACTTACATGGAGGACCGGAGAAACGGAGAAATACCAAGGTGGAAATCCTGTGGTTCTTGAAAAAACACAGCTTTCCTCTTCGGTTCTCTGGTTCTCCATGTTAATCTGTTGCCATTACGGATGATTTGAGGCGGAATTAGTATCAGATGCATAAGAAATTTTATTATGGTCCAGTATAATAATTCTCGTTTTACAACTCTGTGCTCTCCGTGTTGAAGGCTTTCAAAAGCGCATTTATAAGGGGAAACCGTAATAATTAGCCGAATAGCATTGGAACGGAGGACAGCGTTCTGGAAAACAATGCGAAATTATTTCAATTTCTCCTCCGTTGCTCCGTTCTTCTTGTTCATTTTCTTTATAATAATAAAATTTTTATTCGTATGTAACGTTAGCTTTTTGCTAATTCTTTGGCGCGCTGTTCAGCTGCTGCCATAGCACGCGACATTAAGCCCATAAAATCAGCATCGTCGATAACTTGTAATGCCGCAGCTGTGGTTCCCTTAGGACTGGTCACCTGCTCACGCAGTTTCGTTGCTTCAAATCCACTACTGAGTAAATAATCCCAGGCACCAGCTCCGGTTTGTCCAACTAATAAAACTGCTTCCTCGCGACTAAATCCTAATTCCATCGCCCCTGCTACCATTGCCTCGGCAAAACGGAAGAAATAGGCTGGACCGCTACCGGATACGGCGGTGACGGCATCAATACGACTTTCATCACTGACGCGTAATACTTTTCCGCACCCCGAAAATAATGACTCTGCTAAATTTAAATCACTGTCCGTAACATGCGGACCGCCAAAAAGTCCAACCATACCCTTTCCAATTGCTAACGGTGTATTTGGCATAGTACGCACAATATGTGCACCAGGTGGTAACCAGCTGCTAAATGTTTCCGTCGTAATCCCGGCGACGATCGACACTAATAATTGATGTGGTTGCCAAGCGTCTTTTAATAAAGGCACCGCTTTGGGAGCCATTTGTGGTTTAATTGCCAATACCACCACATCCGCATCACGTATGGCTGCAGCATTATCATCAGTCGCTTCACAACCACGTTCCTGAAAGGCTGCCCGCTTAGCAGCGTCAGGTTCTGACACGATGATGCGCGGGCGCGGATTTTTTTTCAGCAACCCACTGATAATGGCAGTCGCCATATTGCCACCACCGATAAGCGTAATGACTGGGGCTGAAGTCTCTGCGGATGTCATAGTGTCTCCAAAGTCAGGGCGCAGCGTGGTATTTTTTACCGAGGCACAAGGTGGGTTTCCGTCACCGCCACTTGTTTTACGCTTTGCCCCATGACCTCAGCATTGATTGAACTCCAAGTCGATGGTTTGCCCGGACCAACACATCATTTTGGTGGATTATCGCACGGTAATTTGGCCAGTCTCTCTCATGCCGGATTTCGCGCTCAGCCAAAAGCCGCCGCGCTACAAAGTTTAGAGAAAATGCGCCAAGTAGTACAACTCGGCGGACAGCAAGCGTGGTTACCGCCACTGCTGCGACCAGACTTGGCTTTACTGCGACAAAGTGGGTTTCACGGCAGCGATGAAGAGGTTCTCAGCGCAGCGCAAGACCATCCACACTTACTCAATATCGCCACCAGCAGTGCGTTTATGTGGAGTGCAAATTGCGCGACTATAATTCCGGAAACGGATAGCGCTGATGGTCACTGTCATATTATTCCAGCAAATTTATTAGCGATGTCGCATCGCGCCCGAGAAGGACATGAGCGTGCTAAACAATGGCGTCGTATTGCGGCTTCGATTCCGCAATTAGTTATTCACGATCCGTTACCAAATATTTCCGTTTTAAGTGATGAAGGCGCCGCTAATCACAGTCGTCTATTTTCTGATGATACAGTGACGCATATTTTTGTGTACGGACGCACAACCGATAACGCCCCACCTACTCGTTTCCCAGCCCGGCAAACCTTAGCTGCCTGTCAGGCAGTAGCTCGGTGCGGTGAATTAACTACAGATAATTCCTTATTTATTCAGCAATCGCCTACTGCCATTGATGCTGGCGCATTTCATAATGATGTCGTTATGGTTAGCAGCGATAACCATCTATTAATTCACCAGCACGCATGGGTCAATCAACTACAAATTCTTACCGCACTGCGTCATCGACATCCGTCACTACATGTTGCAGAAATTTCTCAAAATGAGTTAACATTATCAGATGCTGTTGCGTCCTATTTATTTAATAGCCAATTATTAGCGCTGCCATACGGCTTAGTGATGATCGCACCCCAACAAGCTGCAAGTGGCCCAGCGCGGACGGTTATTAATAAATTATGCGATACTGGCTTTTTATCGGCTGTGCATTTTCTTGACTTGAATGAAAGCATGGCAAATGGTGGCGGTCCCGCTTGCTTACGTTTGCGTGTGCCAATTTCACAAACGATTTTATCTCAATTACCAAATGGGTTCCTACTGACAGAAGAAAAGATTGATGCGCTCGGCAACATTGTGCGGCAACATTACCGTGATTCATTAGTGGTATCTGACTTATCCGATGTCGCGTTACTGCAGGAATGCCAGGCCGCTCATCAGGCATTCGTTGCCTGTTTCTAAACAAAAAGCGAATTAGCAGCTAACAAACACGTACATAAACCGTAAACACCAAGAATACCCCCCTTGATGCGCTAGCAGAATCACTATGTCTAGTCGCGATTGTCATTACTACCAAACGCCGTTTTCGGCGTCCGGAGGTAGAAGACAAACACTGACAAATCAACATGACAAGGATGTCACCATGGCCAAATCAACACTCGTCCGTTCTCTCTTATGGGCTCACCGTCAAATTCACGGTGCACGCATGACTGGAATGCCAGTCAAAGAATTTGCCCAATATGGCGCTGAAGTGCGCAAAAAGCGTCGCGAATTTTTGAAAAATTGTGCTGGTATCGCAGCGGCAACAGCTGGGTTGTCATTGCTGCCGAAACAAATGTACGCTGATGAAACCACCACCAATTTACCTAGCGTTGCCATTATTGGTGGTGGCTTAGCCGGTTTGCACTGCGCGTGGCAATTAAAATACATGGGTGCGCGAGCAACCGTTTATGAATCAGCATCACGTGTAACTGGTCGCATATTTACTGATCGCACCACATTTGCATCACAAGGCATGTTTAGTGATCTGGGCGGTGAATATATTGATACCGATCATATTTATATGCATGAATTAGCGCAACGTTTCGGCTTGCCATTACATGATTATCTGGAAGACGACCCATTAATTGAAACCTATTTTGATTTTGATGGCGTTCGCCGTACCACACAAGAAGTTCTCGAAGCATATGCACCTATTGCTCCACATGTTGATGCTGCCA
>JAHEDF010000418.1 GCA_024641365.1 Planctomycetota bacterium
CCATCCCAGGTACATGACCGTTCCGTAATTATACCTGGTCTTGATTGGTTAGATGCGGAGGCACAAAAGCGTTTCAAAGCTGTTTTTGCCAGTTTACAACCTGCACAACAAACAGCTATTTGTGATGCAATTTGTTATGTCCCGAAAGCCGCAGCTGAATATAAAAAGGCAGCTCAGTTTTTTAGTCGTTTCCGCTCGATTGCCGCAGCTGCCTATTACGCCACGCCAGATGGTTGGAAGGCAATTGGCTATGTTGGTAATGTGCCCATGGTTAATTTTGATGGGCCACCTGCAGAAGTGCTCGCACAGCTCGGTGTTGAGCAAACCGTTAAGTAATTTCACTGATTCAATAAAAAATGGCTGCCATGTCGTAAAACAAGTGGCAGCCATTTTTCTTTTTTCTATGCGTTCTATTTATTGTGGACGTAAATCCAAACACACGATTTGGGATTTACTGCGGCTTAGCACATAACCATTCGCAACGGATGGATTATTCCAACAATCACCAGACAAGATTTGTGCACGCGCTAATTCGGTGTATTTTTCCGGTGTTGCTTTAATTAAAACTAACTGGCCTTGATCGCCTTGAATGAGGATATTGTCACCCACAACAATGGTACCACCTTGGCCAAAACCATCTTCCGACCAAATTTCTTTTCCGGTTTTAAGTTCAATGCATTTAATCGGCATGGTTTTGTACTGTTTAAAACCAAATAACCCATAGACATAGCCATCTTTAACAACAGGCGTTGACCAATGGTTTTCTAATTTTCCTTTTTCACGCCATAATTGATTAGCTTTCCAGTCGGCGCCTTTTTTCTCCACCGTAAATGTACCGGCCCCCGTGCCGTAGCCAGCTGAGCAGTACACGGTATTTCCTTCAACGATTGGTGAGGCCGCCGTCGAGGTTGCCCACGAAAAGTCAGCGTGCCATAAATGTTTGCCTTTACCGTTAAAACTAGTGAGGCCTTCTTGGGTGAAGAAAATCACTTGGCGTTCACCATTAATAGTCGCAATCGTTGGTGTCGCATGCGTTATTTTTTCATCACCTGTTTTATCTAGTAATTTACCTGTTTTCTTATCAAAGAACAAAAAGGTTTGTCCCGAGCCACCACCTGCGACCATAACAACGTCACCTTCAACTATTGGCGATTGTGCGTTGCCCCATGCTTTAATGCCTTTGGTTTCATTTTGGCCTTTAAACTTTTCTTGAATATCATGTTGCCAGATAATTTTGCCGTCTTTAGAATCCATGCAGACTAAATTTAAATAGGTGCCATAGGTATAAACATAGCCATCGGAAACGGTCGGCGTAGAGCGTGGACCAATGCCACCGGCAGATTTAATCGTCGTGTCGCCAATGCTCGTTTCCCACAATTTTTTCCCCGTAGAAACTTCAAATGCGACACAATATTCTTTTTTTTCATTTTTATCTTTAAGCTCTAGAACATAACAACTATTACCAACAACTGCGACTGCTCCCATGCCATCGCCTAATTTTTCTTTCCATACCACCTTTGGACCACTAGCGGGCCATTTGGTAAGTATGACGTCGTCTGTGGTGCCGTCGCCATTAGGACCACGCATTTGCGGCCAGTCGGCGGCAGTACCAATGGTTGCTGATGCGATAATTGCACTCACTACGAACAGACGTTTCATGATCGACTCCTAAAAAAAGATAATAAGGTGTACGATGCCGGTAATGTTCCGCCACGGCAAGCGTAAAAATCCCATATTCTCATGGAAAGTGCGACTCGCTGATTGATTGCTCGCATGTATGCGTTTATCGCTGTTGATTCAAACAAAAACGCCTAGCGGCACTAAGACCACTAGGCGTTAAATAGTACCTGATCTAGTACTGTCTGTCGATTAACTCATGCACTCGCCAGCGCCTAATTCATCTAAGCTAAATAGCTTATCGGCACCGTAATCGTACAAATCTTTTTCACTGATGTCATTTTCTGCCAAAGTAAATATTGGCATCAGACGCGCTTTGAGTGCATTTTTAGCTGCCTTAGCGCCGTCTTTATCTAAATGCGCACCAACTAAACGGCGTAAATATTCGGCGAATGTTTCAGTTTCATTGCGCTCTGCTTGGTACCAAGTCGCCAATGCGTTAATTGTTTCCGGTGCTTTGCGCGCAGGAATACGTGCCACCATGGTGCCATGATAAATCGTTTTCCCTTCATCGCCGCCGCCAACAAACAGTACATAATGTGGAATTAATTTTCCACCAATATTTGATGCTGCGCCATGTAAACCAATGGTGCCAATGTGATGTTGACCACAACTATTTGGACAGCCACTGACATTGATGCGGCTGTTCGCAATACGCGGATCAGTTGCTAATGTTTTGAGTGCTGAGGCTAATTCACTCGCCATGTTTTTGGATAGGCAAATACCAAGCATACAGGTGCTGGCACCTGGGCAGCTCACGACATCGGTAATGCCATGCGCTGAATGATGGTAACCTAATTTGACCAATTCTTTATAGAGATTAGGTAAATGTTCATGTTTAACACGACGGAAAATAATATTTTGGTCGTTCGTTGAGCGAACATCCCCTTCACTGAACCATTCTGCCAAGTCGGCCAAGGTACGCATTTCTGCCGCAGGAATGTCACCACGTGGAATATTCAATGACACAACGGCATAACCGCCTTCACGATGTGCGCGTACATTCGCCTTGCGCCAAACACCTTCTTCGCCACTGACTTCAGGAACTGGCGTTGAGGTTACTGGTTTTAACGTATCTGGAAATACTTTGCCTTTAATACCATCAGCACGAGCCGCAGCTAATTGCTCTTCAAATAAGGCTTTGAAACCGTCATCACCTTTATTTTTTAGGACGAATTTTAAACGTGCTTTTGCACGATTGGTACGATCACCATATTTATGATGGACACGAACTAAAGCTTCACAGACCGGAATTAAATCTTCTTTCGGCAAGCAGTCGTACAATTTTACTGGTGCAATTGGCATCGATCCCAGGCCGCCTGCAGCAACAACGCGAAAGCCTTGTTTGCCATCAACCGTTACGGCCATGATGCCAACGTCTTGAATGTTGACCTGCTGCATGATGTCAGAATCAGACGATGCTAAGGCAATTTTAAATTTACGTGGCAAAGAAGACGATAATGGTCCACGTAAAAAATGTTGGAACACGTCTTCGCTATAGGGATCAATATCAAATGGTTCGTCTAATAACGTACCCGCATTAGGGCTACCGCACACCGCACGAACTGCGTTACCGCAAGCCTCACGTGAGGTTAATCCACAATTTTCTAAATCGCGTAATAAATCAGGCGTATCATTTAATTGCAGGTAGTGAAATTGAATCGCTTGGCGCGTGGTAATATGGCTAATGCCGTTGGTGTATTTTTCTGAGGTGTCTGCCAATACGCGCATTTGGTCAGGAGTAATTTTGCCGTATTTTAATTTAATACGGATCATTTGATTGGTGCCGCCCTGACGTTGTCCATACACGCCGTGCACTAAACGATACGGTTTAAATTCTTTGTCATTATCCATCGCGCCGGCATTGAGGGCATCTACGGAATTTTTATATTTAACTAATTCAGCTTCGACTTCTGAAGATAACGTCGTGGTAGTAGGAGGCGTCATAGCGGCCTTTCAGGCACAGAGTTCCAAAACGCAGTGTGTAAACACAGCCGCAGCGGAAGACACAGCGGACGCGTAGACTAACACCCCTGTCAAGCACACCACATACGTACCGCTACGTGCTAGGCATGCGAAGAACGTATGGTTGGCAAATGATTTCACGATCGGGCTACCAAAATTTCCGATGTATAATTTGGGGAAGGTAGACTTTTTTACGTTTACAAAAGATAGCATTCTGATCAGCTAATATGTCTCAGTCGATACGGATGAAACGCATCTTGGAAAGGAGGGCAAATGGTTTTTGATCTTTCCCATTTGCGAAACTGGTGCCATGCATCTCTACTCCAGGATTACATTATGCGTTCGTCGTAACACGCAAAAACACTCAGATTTTCAAGTAATTCAACGCTTATTACCAATCAGCAAAACTAATTAAAACCTATCCAATTTTATCTCTACGAAGGAAC
>JAHEDF010000419.1 GCA_024641365.1 Planctomycetota bacterium
CCGGCAATGACCGTTACTCCAGCATCTTCCATCGCTAACGTAATGATGCGTGCACCCATACGGCCAGCCGCACCGTGAACGATAATCGGGACCGGTTTGGTGGCTTCCGTAGACGGAAAGCGGTTGGAGGAGGTGTTCGCCATGGCTGGGGAATATGTGAGAACTCCGCCAAGAGGCTAGGAGAATTGCTGACTAAGGCATAAATTTTGTAGTATGTTGTACTTACATCTCGATTCTAGCTCACTATTACCCTTCTACACACATCGTGGAGGCCTGCACACCACCGCCTCATTGACCATACCAGCTGGGACGGCATGACACGCCCCGCGAGGACACGATGGACTGGTTTCCCTGGGTAATGCTTCCTGTCGTTGGTGGATTGATTGGCTGGATGACCAATTTGTTGGCCATTCGTATGCTCTTTCACCCCCGTAAGTCGGTCATGGGCTTGCAGGGATTGCTACCACGCCGTCAAAAAGAATTAGCTGCCAGCGTCGGTGATGTCGTTGGTAATGAATTAGTGCCAGCCGATGAATTATTACGTGGATTAGATGATGTTGATCTGACACCACACTTATCTGAATTATTAGACGAGGCCATTAACGCGAAATTACAGGATGTAAAACGCATCCCATTAATTGGTGGTTTAATTACCCCGGAACGAGTTGCGCAAATTCGTGACGGCGTACTAAAACAAATTAAAGATAAACAACCGGTGCTAATGAAGCGCTTTAAAGAGATCTTAAAAGAAAAAATTAATATCGGACAAATTGCGGAAGAAAAATTAGCCGCTTTTGATTTGGATCGCCTTGAACGCATCGTCAATCGTGTCGCCAGTAAAGAATTTCGTGCTATTGAATTATGGGGTGCGGTGCTGGGCATTATTATTGGTTTGGTGCAAGCAGCTATTTTGATGTTTGTTTAATAATTTTTTCGTCGCTATTATAACAGCTTGTACTAATTACGCCTCAAATCATCCGTAATGGCAACAAATTAACATGGAGAACCAGAGAACCGAAGAGGAAAGCTGTGCTTTTTTCAATAACCACAGGATTTCCACCTGAGTATTTCTCCGGTCCTCCGGCCCTCCATGTAAGTGTCTTATTGTTTAGGATATATTGAGCCGTAATTGGTATTAAATATCAGTTGTGAGGAATTGATAAAGCAGTTGAATTTAGAAATCATCTTATCGAATACATTCCCGGTTACCTTAGTTTTTAAGCAGCCGTTTACGCATATCCGGGTCGCCTAATTGCCCACACGCCGCCATGACATTATCGCCTTTTGTTCGGCGAATCCGCACGTGCACGCCCGCTTTTTCCATACGCGCATGTATAGCTTCGATGCGGTCTACTGACGATGGCACATCAGGTCGACTGGGAATTGGATTTAAGGGGATTAAATTAACCAAAACGGGCAAATCGCCACACCACTTAATTAATGCTGTTATCTGTTCTTCGCTATCATTTACCCCTGCCATTAACACATAACTAATCAGAACTTTTCTATTCGGCGGCAATGGAAATGCTGTAATCGCTTTATGCAGTTCAGATAAATTATACAAACGATTCACTGGCATTATTTCTGAGCGCAAACTATCGCTCGCCGCACTTAAACTGACAGCCAGATTTATTTTATTCAGTCCTAACGAGGGTAAGCGTTGAATGCCATCAACGCGACCAACAGTTGAAACCGTGATATGCCGGTGCGGGATGCCTAAACCATTATCATCTGATAATACTGCAATGGCTTGCGCTACCGCGTCAAGATTATCTAAGGGTTCACCCATGCCCATAAAAACCACATTACGTGGCGTGATTCCGGTATGCACCTTGACCGCTACGACTTGCGCAACAATTTCATCGGCGGTTAAATGACGCAATAATCCCATGGTCGCGGTGTGACAAAAACGACAGCCCATGCGACAACCAACTTGCGACGATACGCACACTGTTGCGTAACCACCTTTTTCAACGCCGCCTGCCATGGGAATTAAAACCGATTCCACTTCTTTATTGTCATGTAAACGGAGCACTAATTTTCGCGTACGTCCCATAAGGGGATCATCGGCGTTATATTCGTGAATTATTGTTGGTAACTGATCACGCGCACATAAATTTTGTAATTGTTCAATAATGCCAGGGGCGGTTTGTTGGGCTTCTTGCCAAGCCGATAAGAGATGAGGTTCGCTACGCCCGGTAGTTAATATTTGACGATACCAATCACGATGAAAACGATCACAATAACCAACGGCCTCGACCATCTGTGCACGAAATTGCGCAAAGGTCTGTCCTAAAACATCGGTGCGTGGCTGCGTTGTCGTCGACATGAGTCGGATAAGCTATGCCGTTTTTTCTTTTCGAAAACTGAGAGCACCGTGAGGGCTCAACCGCTTACTGTTCCTGCGCTTTGAGCCAAGCCGACAACGATGGGTTAATGCCCCGATCATTGACATGTTTGCGGATTATCGTGTCTGCACCTGCGCGTACGATGGCCTCACTAGCACTCGCGACACTGGAATAACCAATAATAGTTGGGCGATATTGTTTTTCACATGCACGCAAAGCGCGAGTCACATGATCACCACGTTCACCCATTAAATAATAGTCCATTAATACCGCGTTGGGTGCGGTCTGTTTCATTTCTGCATTTTCCTCGATTGAAGAAAATTCTGTCACCGCATCGGCGCCGCTATAAAAGCTGCGCAAAGTCACCCATGGCATGGAAGCCACCGTGTTATGAGCGGCCTCATGATTGGACTCACTGTCATCAATCAACCAAATGGTGAACACGTTTGCGGTCATGTGTGTAGTTAGTCAGCGCTTTACGATTGAGCAAGTGTTTATTTATTATCTGGTTTTATGAGAGTCCGGGAGTCCGGGAGTCCGGAAGTTTTGTGAAATCTAAATAATTAATTACTAGGGATATCAAATTATTTACTGCAAAAAGGTATTCGCTTCGCTCACTGCTAATCAAAATATTTTAATTAAATAAAATAAAAGGCGCACAGCGCCTCCTTTTTACAGCCACAATAAAAAGTATCCGAAGACAGTCATTTACCAATTGCTAGAGACTTCCGGACTTCCGGACCTCCGGACTCTTACTTGTCCTCCAAAATTTTGCAAAAAACCGTCCTTCCCAATTGTCTGGCGTCGATTACAACCCCACCGTGATACCTGGAAATCCGTTTACCTACATTCGACCACGAAAAACCGCCAAGAGTGCGCTCGTCATCACGGGACGTTTGGTCGTTACTGGTCTGCAGGCAATCGGTGAACTCGGACAACTATGTCGCGATGTTTTTCGTGCGATGATCTATCAACCACAACGTCGCGAAACCATTGTTACGCAATTATATCATATTGGCTATTTAAGTTTACCCGTGGTGCTCGTTAGCGGTATCGCCATTGGTCTGGTTATGGGTGTTCAAGGCTATGCTACTTTAATTAAATTTAATGCTGAAATTATGTCTGGGCCACTGGTGAATTATGCGTTGGTCAGTCAGTTAGCACCAATATTTACGGCCTTAATGGTCGCTGGTCGTGTCGGCTCCAATATGGCCGCAGAAATTGGTACCATGAAAGTAACCGAACAACTTGACGCGCTCCGTGTAATGGGCACCGATCCTATTGCCTATTTAGTCGTGCCGCGATTTATTGCATGCGTTTTATTATTGCCCATATTAACAGCATTAGCTTGTGTCGCAGGAATGTGTGCCGCACATATTTTAGTCGTGGAATTATGGGGCGTTGATGGTGGTGCTTATTGGCATCAAACACGGAATTTTATGCGCGGATGGGATACTTTTGTGGGACTCTCAAAAACCCTGGTTTTTGGCGGTATTATTTGTTTAGTGGCTTGTCGAGCCGGTTTGATGACACGTGGTGGAGCGACTGGCGTGGGCGAAGCGTGTACCCGTGGCGTTGTCCAGGGCAGTATACTGTCGATGATCGCTAATTTTGTACTGACATTAATTTTTAATAAATTATGGTCAGTTATTAACGCAACATGAGTAAGCATGCCATAATAATTGGTGGTGGTATTATTGGCTTATCAACTGCCTGGACATTATTACAGGATAAG
>JAHEDF010000420.1 GCA_024641365.1 Planctomycetota bacterium
TCATCATGTCGGCATGTGAGCCTGGTCGCATGACAAAATTTTGTCGCATAGGTGTGTTCTTGTCATTTTTACCAGTAAGCGTTGGTAAAAAGCTAAAGCTATCAGGACCAGCGTCGTCAGGTAATGCTACATGAAATAAATCAGCAAAAGTTGCTAATAAATCGGTAAAACATATAGTGTGATCTGATGTGGTTCCAGCCGCAACCTGTTTTGGCCACTTAACAATAAATGGCATGCGATGACCAGCTTCCCAAGCATCGGATTTCATACCACGTAATCCGCCAGCAGAATCATGTCCTAATCTTTTTTTATCTGCGTCAAACCAGACCGGTCCATTATCTGAGGTGAGAATGATCATGGTATTTTCAACCATGTTTGCATTTTGTAACGCGGTCATGACTCGGCCAACTTCGGCATCTATCATCATCATAAAATCACCGAACATATCAGCGCCACTTTTTCCAATAAATGCTGGGCTTGGCAACCACGGTGTGTGTGGCCCAGGATAAGCGAGATACAGCATCAGTGGCTGATTATTTTCTTTTGCCTGATGATTTTTTATTAGCGAAATAGCTTCGTTGGTAAATCCAGGTAAAACATCGTCCATAACAAAATTAGGAGCAATGCCGCCAGCGCGAATAAAACGCCCTTGAATAGGTGACCAACCGTCGGATTTAGAAGCGTCTATATGATTGGTTGGTAATTGTTCCGCATGATCGTTGCGAATAAAAAAATAGGGGGGTATATCGGTTGAAGCGCGCATGCCGTAAAAACTATCGAAACCACAATCGACTGGCCCACCACGTAATGGATTTTCATAACCATTTTCACTAAAACCGACATGCCATTTCCCAACCATAGCGGTATGATAACCCTGTGACTTTGCCAATGACGCGATGGTCATTTGACCAGGTTTAATAAGGGGATGTTTCGTCCATTGAGAGACATCAATGCGAAAGGGATAAACTCCTGTCATTAATCCATAGCGCGACATATGACATAATGGTCCAGGGGCATGTGCATCCGTGAAGCGCATGCCATCACGTGCCAAGGCATCAATGGTCGGCGTACTAATTTTTGATTGTGCATTATAACAACCTGGATCGCCATAGCCCATGTCATCAAGCAAAATGATAACAATATGTGGCTTGGAAAGTGGCTCAGCGGCGAAAACATTTACCAATAATAAACAACACACGACTAAGTGTATAACTGGTGTCATAATTATTACTTTCATATTATTCCAATGCGACCGTGCGTAAAAAAGTGTCAGCATAATTGAGAGCGGGTTAATGAATTAGAGGCTTAAGTTGTTTAGGTCTAGTTTGTCAGTGGGAAATAGCATGAGTATCTTTCTGGTTACGTGAAGAGCAGTGCCGTCGTTGATAGTCGCACTCAGTAGATGCAGGGTACCATTGAGGTGAGTTTGCAAACAACAACGCAAAACACGGACTCTATCGCGATAAATTAGCTACTTGGCCCACAGATACAGAGCGGTAGTGTGCCGCCCAGCATAAGGAGACCACCATGGCCACGCTGACCTTTCGTGAATCGAATCGCACTGTAACTGACCGCGCAGCAGTTGAGAAAGCGATGAAGGACATTGGTGTTATTTATGAAGTATGGGGAACTGAACGTTTACCCGCTAATTTAAGTAGTCGCAATTTAAGCGATGATGAAAAAAAACAATTATTAAAAGCTTTCGATCCAGAAATTCAGCGTCTCTATAAAGAGCGTGGTTATCAAACCGCGGACGTGGTGACGTTATATCCGGATACGCCCAATTTAGATGCGATGTTAGCTAAATTTGATAAAAAACATATTCATACCGATGACGAAGTTCGCTTTATCGTACAAGGCCGTGGCGTATTTACGCTATTTCCGGAAGGTAGCGAACCAATTGATGCAGAATTACATCCAGGTGATTTCATTACCGTGCCTGGTGATTATAAACATTTATTTACGTTGTGCGATGATCGTCAGATAACTGCAATTAGAATATTTACTGACCCAGCTGGTTGGGTTGCGCATTATCGCGATTAGCTCCCTTTTGTTTCGGGGCTTTGCCCCAAACCCCACGGGCTTTGTCGTGACTTTTTTTCATGCGCTTCGCTTTGAAAAAATGGGCGAATGACCTTCGGTCATTTTATTCGCCCACCGTCTCTCGGCTCCCGCTCGGCTTGCGCCTCGAATTGTTTCCCACGGGCTTTGTCGTGGTTTAATTTTCCCGCTCCGCGAAAAAATTATAGGCGGATCGACTTCGTCGATTATATCCGCCTACCACCACTCGGCGCCCGCGAGCCTTGCGGCTCGTACGTTTTGTTTCGAGGGCTCTCGCCCTCGTGCTCCCACGGGCTTTGTCGTGTTTTTTTCATGCGCTTCGCTTTGAAAAAATGGATCGGCGCGCTGCGCGCTATTATGCCGGCCCACCACCACTTGGCGCCCGCTCTTTATTTTTGTTTCGAGTGTTTTGCCCTACCCATTAGCAACAAGTAATTGCCGAATAATCAATGAATCCCTTCGGGATTCGCAATAAATTCAAATATTAACGGCAGATAAAATGGATAGGGGCTCATCACAGTTGGCCGATATGGAGATGTGTCGGCTAACTCATTGCAAATACCAGGATTAGGGCCAGAAAAATGAGGCCTATCCTCGTGTTGCAATACATTGGCTAATAAATCAGTGCCTTTTTCGTAGTGAGCTCAGGAGACTGTATGAAATCATTCATTTTACTAACCCTAGGACTCTTAACGCTGCTGTCAGCGGCAGACCTTACGCCCTCACAGGTTTATACCGTTAGCGAGATTAACGGGCAAGCAATTAAAGGAGACCACAGGCCGACGATAAAACTTGATGCCAAGACTATGATGGCATCAGGCAAGACCGGTGTTAACGGTTATGGTGGTAGTTACGCCATGAAAGACGGGACCATTCTCATAAGTGAATGTTGGCAAACGCAAATGGCGGCTCTTGATGATAACCTCAATAAAACGGAGGCACTGTTTATGCAAGTTATTAGCGTATCGCTGGACATTAAGCAGACGGAAACGGGCATACTCCTATCGGGTAAGAATGGAAACATGCTCTTGTCGATAGCGCCCCAAAAGCCGTGAAATAATATGTCGCATTAATTCAGAAAACAGCATACAGGTACGTATGCTGTTTTAGTCTCCAATTAATTAACGGTCTGTTAATTCCACCGCTTGTTATCATACGCTTTTAGAACGCGCTGACCGACATTACAGCGGTAAATTATATTTATCAGGGTTTAATGCAGCCAGGATTTCCTTAGTATTGAAATAGTTAATATTTTAGGGGTGTCGCGGAATCGTAGCCGTGCACAATCTTTTATCCTTGTCTAAAAAAATTCGATTATAAAGTTTATTGCTCTTTGGACCAATGGCCTGTAAACGCATTTTATACAATCCACTGTGTTCTATTACGGTCTTACTAAACCAGTTAGATGTCTGCGTGTGGGCTTTGGATGTGATGCCCATATTCTCCTCGGAGGCTGCTGAAAAAGTCGTCTACGGGGGTTGATGGGGGCCGTTTGGGTCCTTTTGGCTAAGAGGCTGTGTTAATAACATGCGGGGTGACGTGGAGTCGCCTTGCACGATATTAACACTTAGCAGGACGGTGATTTTAACTGCCTGCAAGGGCGCTACCACGTAGAGCAATCGCCTATGGACGTTTGTGTAAGCCTTGGAACATAAAGCAGTTGTGGTAAAAACCTGTTTGGGCTATACTGGAACACACATTCTCAACGTTCGACAGGCCTTGATACTAATAAAACTTAGCGCGTCAGGATTTGAGCGGTTCGGTGGTTCACGTGCAAAGGCATTACATGGATCAAGGGCACGACAATCAAGATAGACGCGAAGCGTTCGTCGGCTTGCTGATGCGGCACGACCGCGTGATCCGTGCGTATTTGCGATCAATGCTGCCATCACTTGCTGATGTCGACGACCTGATGCAGGAAGTCAGCATCGCCGCCTGGCGGGGGTTTGAGAAACTGGATGCTCCTGAAAATTTCCGGGTGTGGGCGTGCGGCATTGCTCGCATCGAATATTTGCGC
>JAHEDF010000421.1 GCA_024641365.1 Planctomycetota bacterium
GTGCACGCTTATTGGGGCACCATTCTCACTATCATCGACACTGAGAATGGTGCCCCAATAAGCGTGCACCATGCGCTCAAAATCAGCGACCGCTTCAGGTCGAGTGTCTGGAAATTTTTTACGCCAATCAAAGAGGGGGCCGTAAATACCATGCCACGTTGGCAGGCGTTGTTTTATCCATTCTGGTTTGTCATCTAAATGAAACGCTGTTTCCGGATAGGTTACTTTTACATCGTCAAATGCATGCTCGTATTTTTTTTCGGGAAAATAAAATGAATGTGGCGCTTTATGACCGATACATAATGCCCAGGGTTTATCAGTGGATTGCTTATCCAACCAATCTAACGCCATATCGGTAACCACGGTGGTGTAATAGCCGGGAACTACTTTTGCGCCTTCCCCATTTATATTAAAATCGGTGTCGAAGTATTTACCTTGGCCTTTGTGGGTAACAAAAAAGTCAAACCCTGGGCGGGGGTTGTCATTATTTTCCCCCATATGCCATTTGCCGATGTACGCAGTTTGATAGCCAGCATCATGTAAGCGCGTCGCCCAATGTGGCTTGGTGTCATCAAGTTCGGTAAAATTATTGGTGACGCCATGACCATGCGCATAAAGCCCGGTGAAAATCGAGGCGCGACTTGGCGAACACAAAGACGTGGTACAAAAACTATTGCGAAATAAGACGCCTTCACTGGCTAAGCGATCAATAAAAGGCGTCTTTACATGTTGTGAGCCTAAGCAGCCGACTGCATCAGGACGAATATCGTCGCAGAGTATATACAGCACATTTGGTCGCTCGGCTGCCGCAACGGTTAATGATCCGAGTGCCAATAAAAGGCCACAAACAAAAGCTGGAAAAGAACGCGTGCTCATCGTGTGCTCCTGTTGGGGTGTAGACATCCTGCACAGTAAACACAAGTCTATATAGGGTACACATATCATAAACGAAACAAAGGTCTACGAACCACTCGTAATTCCAATTGATTGTCAAAACGCATTTAGTCAAAAGTTTTATGTCACATTTAAGCGTTAAAGCGTATTCTAGACGACACTTTAAGGAGGTTCTATGCGTTTTTTAGTTGCCCTAACCGTTGCCTGGTTGGCGCTCACAGTCACCAATGCTCGCGCAGCCGATAATGAGCTGACAGAGGAAGAAAAGGCCGCTGGTTGGCAGTTATTGTTCGACGGACAATCGCTTGATCACTGGCGAGGCTATAAAAAAGAACAGGCACCTGAGGGATGGGTGGCCCAAGATGGTACTCTAGCGCGGATTAAAGGCGGTGGTGATATTATTACCAAAGAAAAATATAGTAGTTTTGAATTGCAATTAGAATGGAAAATTAGTGAAGGCGGTAATAGCGGTATTTTTTACCGAGCAATTGAGGGCAAAGGTGCAATTTACCAATCAGCGCCAGAAATGCAGGTGTTGGATAATAAAAAACATGGGGATGGTAAAAACCCGAAAACTAGTGCGGGCGCAAACTATGCTTTAATCGCCTGTCCGAAAGATGTATCTAAGCCAGCAGGCGAATGGAATGCGGTTAAATTAATCGTAAAAGGCAATCATGTTGAACACTGGCTCAACGGCGAACAGATGGTATCTTATGAACTTGGCAGCCCAGAATGGCAGGAACTCGTTAAAAATAGTAAATTTAAAAATTGGCCAGATTACGGCAAAGCCGATAGTGGCCACATTGGTTTACAAGATCACGGTAACTTAGTGTGGTTTCGCAACATCAAAATCCGTCCATTGCAACCCTAATATTTTTAATTTAGCGCGCCTTTCACCCTGCTAACGGCTTATCCGTAGCAGGGTGATTGCGTTTCATTGACTTATGATAAGGGCGCCAGCAGAAGAACTTGGTGTTTCAGAATTTTGAATAGACTCATAGAATGAAGCTATTTACTTGCCAAGTTTGTGACTCAATGCTCAACTTTGAAAATGTGCATTGTTTAGGATGTGGTCATAGTGTTGGTTATATTCCTGAGCTGGGAGAATTAGCAGCCATAGAAGAAGTCGGCGGCGAGACGTGGCAGATAAAAATTTCTGGAATTGAAGACCAGCGTTACCACCAATGTCTTCGCTACAAACAAGATAATGCGTGCAATTGGATGGTGCATAGCGCTGACAAAAATGAATTATGTCGCAGTTGTAGAATGACGAGTATAATTCCGGATTTATCCATACTTGGTAATAGAGAAGCATGGCATTTGCTTGAGATGGCTAAACGGCGTTGGTTATACGGAATCGCCTATTTAGGATTGCCGATAATTGACCGAATAATTGATCCACAAGCTGGAATGACGTTTGAATTTTTGGCAGATACGCACGAAGAGGTCATCACGACCGGACATAGTGATGGCATTATTACGATTAATGTAATTGAGGCAGATCCCGTTGAACGTGAGCGCATGCGCACCAATTTAAGCGAGCCATACCGCACGTTACTTGGACATATGCGTCATGAGAGCGGTCATTTTTATTGGGATCGTTTAGTCGGGCAGAGCAAACATTTATCTCATGTACGCGCATTGTTTGGCGATGAGCGTCAGGATTATGATGCGGCGCGCTATCACTATTATAATGGCGGTGGTACAAAAGATTGGGCGGGTAATTTCGTCAGTGATTATGCAGCCATGCACCCATGGGAAGACTGGGCAGAAACATGGGCACATTATTTACATTTAGTTGATTCGGTAGAAATCGCCAGTTATCTGGGCTTATCCTTATATGTCATGCCATCGGGCAGCCAAAAACCAAAAATGTCGCTTTCCATTCTTCAGAAGCCACTGCAAGAATTTGACGATTTATTAAATTCCTGGTTTCCATTAACCTATGCTACCAATTGTCTAAACCGTTCTATCGGCCATACCGATTGGTATCCCTTTACATTAGGTCCAGGGGCGATCGAAAAATTACGCCTCGTACACACAATTGTGCGCGAGATCCGTGAAACCAGAGTCGCAAATTAATAATAGTCGTTTTATTTGGGAACAGTATTTATTGTACCCATAAATTCACCGTTAACGCGATCACCACGAGAAGTGGCAATGCGATATTTTAAATTAAATTGCATCACAGGTTTTAGGTCATTAAAAGTAAGGCGCAGTGTTTTACCGTCAGGTAAAAGTGATATGCCAGTTAAATCCATAGGAGTATGACCGGGTTCCTTTGTGCCCGGTTTTACTTCGGGAGAACCGTAATTTTCAGTCCATAAATAGTCCCATTGTTCAGCAGCCCAATTATCTACATCAATTGCTATCATGGGATCTAATTTGTCACTAAATCCTAATTCAATGGCATTTGCTTTTACTTGCATGGTAACTGGTACGCAAATCGACTTGCCGGTTGCGCGAATGCGTTGGAAGCCACCGTCGCGAGCAGCAGTAGTTTGCCATCCTTTAAGTCCAGCCACATAGACTTGTCCGTCTTTTGGATTTACACGTGCACGCATAATGCCGGTGTTAAATTTAAGTGGCAATAAACTGACGCCGCCTTGCGGTATGTCGCCAGCCATATCCCAAGCGACTGCGAACAGTGAACATTTACCATATGATAAGTGTAATAAATTACCTGCTAATGGTCCCCACCGTTTATCCGTAGCCCACACTTGCGCGCCACTTGAGTTATCAACTTTGTGGGAAATAAAACAAATAGGAGGATCATAAATAGTTGGAGGCGTTTCGCGGTGATGCAAATCCATAACGCCAAGAAAGCTACCTGATTTAATATAATTTATACGGCAAGCTGGCATCCAGGTGCCTTCATTATCGCCAGATGTCATGACACCATTTGGGCCAAGTCCCATACCATTTGGTGCGCGTACGCCGGTGGCATAGCGCTCTAAGGTTTTGCCATCTTTGCTAATTTTGATAATGGAGCCGTGGTGTTCTGCAATGGTTTCCCAACCTCGACCACCTTTTTTAACAGGCCCAGCTTTGGTGTGATAAAAATTCCCCTCAGCATCGGTATGTAGATCAAAGGCAAATTCATGAAAGGCGGGCGTGGAATGAATATCACCATTAAACAGCTCATAGTAGTCAGATTCGC
>JAHEDF010000422.1 GCA_024641365.1 Planctomycetota bacterium
CCTGAATTTTTTGCATTTGATTGCCACGTTAAATATACATTCCCACAAACCAGCATTTCGAATGGTAATATCGAAGTGCATTGGCGTAACGGTAATAAGTCTGCTCCTGCAGGAATTCATCCTGGAATCGAAGTACCGAAAAGCGGTGCGCTAATAATTGGGGATAAAGGCGCACTCGCGATCCAACATTTTGGGCCGATGCCAACTGTTGTTGATAGTGCTGGCAATAAATTAACTGCGGAACAATTACCTCCAGAAGCAGACGGCAGTGATCATTATTTAGATTGGGTTGATGCAGCAATTGCTAAAGACCAAAGCAAAGCCAGTGCGCCATTTGCCTATGGTGGTCGCTTGACTGAAGCCGTTTTAATGGGTGTCGTTATTAATAATTGGCCAGAAAAAGCTTTCGCCTGGGATGGCGAGACCTGTAAATTTACAGGCAGCGAACCAGAGGTAGCTGCAGCGAATGCCCTTATTTGGCCACGTTATCGTGAGGGTTGGTCTGCGCCTGGGATCGACGCATAATTTATGTATTGATTTGCAAAATGGGTATTTTGAAGACAGATTAACCGCATAGGGAATTTATAAAAAAATCTTAGCTCATTCCATTACCTTTAAATGCCAATAAATGGTAATTTTTATTGTAGATTTGTTTAAAAACCATCTCTGCGCTCTCTGCGGTTAATTGCCTTTTGGTGCCTTTTAGGATCTGCCTACCTAAATATGTGATTATTAGACGACATGTGTTTGGTCTGGGGACCACCTTAAAACTGGTCTAGATTAACATATGTAAGATAGTATTTCACAATGGTTTAAGTTAATTTATCTGAACATCACGACCTGCACTAGGTCTGCCAGAATTATTGTAATAATAGCGGGTGTCAGTCGAATAGCCCTACCACTCCGGCATCAGTCCGGATGTAACAAGACGACGGTTATCGAAAGCGCCAGACCTATGTTCAACAAGCTTATGCACTCCACTATTTTAATCGCTTTTTGCGTTGCTTGTAGTTTATCGGTACAAGCTGCTGAGAATAAGCCGAAAACCCCAACCACCAAAAATCCACCTGCGGCAAAAAAGACTGCTAATTTACAAGTACCTGATGGTTACGTCAGTAAATTATTTGCTGATCAAACATTAATAAATAATCCGCTTTCAATTGCCATTGATACGAAAAATCGCGTTTATGTTTGTGAGTCAAATCGCTTTCTGCGCGGCGTCGTTGATTCCCGTCGCGTCAATGAATGGTTTTTAGATGAGATTGCCTGTTATAGTTTAGAAGACCGTCAAAAATTATACGATAAATATATTGAAAAAGGTACTTTTTCAAAAACGTATTTTACTGAAACCGCTGATATTATCACAACACTTATCGACACTGATAATGATGGCGTGGCCGACAAAAGTGCCGTTTATGCTGGTGATTTTAATCATGCATTAGATGGCAACGGATCCAGCGTATTACTAGGTTCCGAAGGCGTCATGTATTATGCGAATATTCCACACATATGGAAACTGACCGATACAAATGATGACGGCATTAGTGATAAGCGAGAAAAATTTATTTCCGGGATTGGTTTTCGTAGTGGCGTCAATGGGCACGATTTGCATGGCTTAGAATGGGGCGTTGATGGCCGCTTATATTTTTCAAATGGAGATCGTGGTTATGGCATCACCACCAAAGAAGGGAAAAAACTCTATAGTGCCGAGCGCGGCGCAATTTTCCGCTGCGAACCTGACGGCAGCAATTTAGAAGAATTCTGTATCGGCAATCGAAATCCTCAAGATCTTGGTTTTGATCAATATGGTAATTTATTTACCGTCGATAATAATCGCGGCAGCGGCGATCAATCACGTGTCTGTTATTTAGTTGAACTCGGTGATTATGCATGGAATTCTGGTCACGAAAATAAGCGGACTTTTTTTGGCGCAGTAAAACTCAATCAAAGGTCAGGTCCAAGCCCAACGGATCAGTGGACAAAACTCGGACCATGGCGAACAAAATTCCCTGAACAACCCGCCTACTGCATCCCCTCTATGGAATATATCGGTGGTGGTTCGGTCGGTATTACTTTTAATCCCGGCGACAGCATGGGGCCGGATTATAAAAATCACTTTTTCTACTGTGCTTATTCACAAGGCATCAACACCTTTCGCTTTATTCCTGATGGTGGTGGTTTAAAAATTGATAATTTAAATACTTTTTGCAAAGGCGGCCTGTTTACCGACACTGAATTTAGTGCCGATGGGAAATTATATATAGCCGATTACGTCACCACACCAAATGCACCTGACGGTGAAAAAAAAGGTCTTATTTATGTCGTTGAAAGCAAAGAATACGCAAACGTTTCTTCAGTAAAAGATGCGCATAAAAAGCTTACTGCTGGTTTTGATAAGGTAAGCAATGATGAATTATTTAAGAATTTATATCACGAAGACATGCGCGTACGGCTATTTTCACAATACGCTTTGGCGCATAAAGGCGCAGCAGGAATAACACAATTCAAAGCTGCAATTGATCAACAGACTCACGAATTAGCTCGTTTACACGGCATTTGGGGTATTGGTCAATGTGCGCGACAAACTGGTGAAGCATCTGGCCTGTCTCATCTCACAACGATATTAAAAGATAAAAATTGGCAGATTCGTGCCCAGGCCGTCAAAGTGCTTGGCGAATCTGGCGATGAAAAATATTTTTCCGCTGTCTTGCCAACATTAACTGACGAGAACGCACGCGTTCGCTTTTTTGCCTACACCGCTATTGGTAAATTAGCACCAGTTGCTGATACCACTGCACGTGATGCTTTACTCAAGCAACTGCAAACTATTAATGATCAAGACGTTTTCTTACGTCATTCGGCGATTGCTGGATTGATTTACCTTGCTCAACGACAAGCCAGCACGCCAGCATTTCTTGCACAACAATCACAACATGCATCAGCTGCCGTTCGACGTGCTGCTCTGTTAGTGCTCGCTCGTTGTGGCGATGAACAGGTGTTATCATTTTTAAATGATAAAGACCCAACCATTGTACAAGAAACTATATTAGCAATTGATCGCATGAATAATCATGCGCTTATTGAAAAATGTTACACGACGCTGGAACGCTTTACAAATGGCACACCAACCATCGAAGATGCCTATCAAGAACGATTACTGCAGTGGTGTTTCCGTATTGGCAATGAGCAAGCCACGCAGTTAGTTGCACAGTATGCCCGCAACAATGATGTATCTGAGCATTTACGTCGTATCGCCTTACATGATTTAAACCGCTGGGTAATTAAACCGCCTGTTGATCCAGTTATTGGTCAAATTCGTCCGGTAAATGACAAACGATTTGACGCAGAAACGGTGCTCAAAGAAACGCTTACTTCCTTATTAAAATCTAAAATGAGCCCTGGATTCGAAGCAGACACCTTAGTCATGGCTATGGCCTTGAAATTACCTCTCGATGAACAAGCCATTGCCAATAAAATTACGAGCTCCGATATTCCCAATGAGGCACGCATAAACTTCTTCGAAAAACTTGCAGATTCTGGCTATCCGCGCATCAAAGACTTCATTGATAAACTTTTACAAGACAAACAAGTAGCTTTACGAGCCGCCGCTTACAAAGCCCTTGCACGCACAGACAAAGACGGATTTAAAAAGAAAATTGAAACAGATCATGATAAGGATTCACAGGCTATCTACTTAGCGTTAATAAAAATGAAAAAACATAAATTTGAGGATTTTCTTAAAAAACAACTGGAGTCTCTCAAAGACGGAAAGCATCCAAAAGAAAGTATTGTTGAATTATTAGAAGCGGCCAAAGCTACCAATAATAAAGACTTGAAAAAAATCGCTGTCGATTATGAAACTAATCTAGAGAAGAGTAAAGATCCGCTCGCTAAATTCCAAGGGGCCTTATATGGTGGCGACGCAACAGAAGGTCGTAAATTAGTTATCGAACAAAGCGTCGGGCAATGCATAATCTGCCATAAATTTGAAGGCAAAGGTGGCATCGTTGCACCTGATCTTTCACAAATTGCCATGGAAAAGCGTGCCACT
>JAHEDF010000423.1 GCA_024641365.1 Planctomycetota bacterium
CCGGTCAGCGCATAATGACGTGGATGGATCGACGTGGTAATTTGGTCAAAAGTTTTGAAATCCAACGCAATATTTTAGGCTTAGTGATGATTGCCATTCAAGGCATTGCGGTATTTATTGTCTACGCTGTATTCAGCACCTTGGTTGCCGAGAAACGACATGATATTGGTGTTTTACTCGGGCTTGGCGCAAAACCACGCGATATTGCGGGAGCATTTTTAATTGCTGGAATTGCCGCCTGTATTTTTGGTGGTTTGTTTGGTTGGGCATTGGGTTGGGGGCTTTTACTGGCATTAAATCCATTAAGCCAAGCGACTGGAATTCCCTTATTTCCTCAAGAAGTTTTATATACACCAGATGCACCAATTAGTTGGAATCCACTTATTCCAATCTTTTTTATTGTAACCATGAGCATCGTTGGCGTTAAAGCCGTTTTATTGCCGGCTTGGCGTGCAAGTCGCATTGATCCCGTTGCCATTTTGCGCGAGGGCAACTGATGACGTCGCGGCTCGCTGTAAAAAATCTCTGTAAAGGCTATCCTGGATTACCGGTGTTAAAAGATTTAGAACTTGCGGTAAATGCTGGCGAAGTAGTTGCTATTCGTGGTGCCAGTGGAACTGGAAAAAGCACCTTATTACATTGCCTGGGATTATTAGATCGACCCGATAGCGGCAGCATTACTTTAGATGGCACCGAATTAGCTAATTTAAGAGGCTCAGCTCGATCTGCCATGCGAGCAAAACGTATTGGTTTTGTATTTCAGGCATTTCATTTATTACCTGAATTTAATGTATTAGAAAATGTCCTTATGAGTGCACGAACCGCTGGTTTACCATTAACCGCCGCTACCGAACGTGCGAAAGAATTACTAAGTTCGGTCGGCATTGCAGATCGAACCCATCAAGATGTGCGCACATTATCGGGCGGTGAACGGCAACGCGTAGCACTTTGTCGGGCTCTACTTCCTGGGCCACAATTATTGCTGGCAGATGAACCGACTGGGAATTTAGATCCGGCCACGGCTGAAACGGTGTTGGATCAATTACTCAAATTGGCACGACAATCACAAGCGAGTGTCATTATTGTTACGCATGATGCGACTATCGCAGAACGCGCAGATCGTCGCTTAGTTTTGACACAAGGCGCTTTATCAGCGGCTTGATTGGCCCATCCGGGCTGCTTTGTTTTTTATATTTGTAATAATATTACCTGCTTTTGGCTCACCCCTCTTCACAGTCGGATACCGACTTACACGATCATACGCATGTCTGCGCCTGTACAATCAAATGCCACACTCGCACGGCGCTTATTGGGCCTGGCATGGCATTATCGCGTGCGATGCGTGTTGGTGTTATGTTATCAAATTTTATTTTTAATAACCGGCTTAATCGCCTTAGGTGCTTTAGGCTTGGGCATTGATTATATTCACCACCAAATTCGCCCAGAACGCGCCCAGCCTGTGTGGCCATTAGGCATTGAGCCTCCTGCATCGTGGACTCCTTTAACGGTTGTTGGTGTCATTGCAGGTTCGATGCTGATATTAGGTATAATACGCTCAGCTTTTAATTATCTGTATTCAATAACGGTTGCGCATTTAATTCATGAAGAAGTTATTTTTCAATTACGTGCACAAGTCTATGACAAATTACAACGACTGAGTTTTCGCTTTTTTGATGCCAATGCTTCCGGCTCTATTATCAATCGCGTTACTGGTGATGTAGCAAATGTTCGTTTATTTATTGACGGTTTTGTTATCCAAGGTTTTATTCTGACTTTATCGCTAAGCGTCTATTTATTTTACATGTTACAGTTACATGTCTGGCTTACTGTTGTCTGCTTATTAACAACCCCACTCTTAGCGCTCGCCTCCTCAATCTTTTCCTACATTATTCGACCTGCTTATGCGCGTAATCGTGAATTGGTTGACACTATGGTTGGGCGTTTAACTGAAGATATTCAAGGCATACAAGTCGTTAAAGGTTTTGCTCGTGAATCAGAATCTTGTGCTGCATTTGCACGAGCGACGAGCGACGTTCGTGATCAACAAGACAGTATCTTTTGGCGCGTTAGTTTATTTGGGCCCGGCATGGATTTACTAACGCAAATAAATATTGCGGTTTTATTGGGATATGGTGGTTGGCTGGTAATTGATGGGCAACTACCCCTTGGCACCGGTTTAGTTGTTTTCAGTGGCTTATTACAACAATTTAGTGCACAAGTTTCGCAGGTGTCAACAATCGTCAATTCAGTCCAACAAAGCTTAATTGGTGCACGTCGTGTTTTTGAAGTAATCGATACACCTATTGAGGTCGCCTCAAACAAAGAGGCCAAGCCGCTTAATAAAGCGACTGGTGAAATGCGCTTCGAAAATGTATCGTTTGCTTACCATGCTGATGATCCGGTCTTACATACAATTAATTTAACCGTTGAACCTGGACAATGTGTGGCAATATTAGGACCGACAGGAGCTGGGAAAAGCACCCTCATGTCTTTAATTCCTCGGTTTTACGACCCGAGCGGTGGGCGCATATTGTTGGATGGCCATGATTTACGCGACATCAATTTAGATGATTTGCGGCGCAATATTGGCTTAGTGTTTCAAGAAAGCTTTTTATTTTCTAATACCGTATCTGCAAACATTGCATTCGGACATCCTGAAGCGACACAAGAGGCAATTGAAAAAGCTGCACGTACCGCTCAAGCACATGATTTTATTATGTCGCTTCCCAAAGGCTATGATACCGTTCTTGGTGAAAGTGGTATTACTTTATCCGGTGGACAGCGACAAAGACTAGCCATTGCACGCGCCTTATTATTAGAGCCAGCAATTTTATTATTAGATGATCCAACTGCAGCCATCGATCCAGAAACTGAACAAATTATTTTATCGGCCATGGATCATGCCATTGCTGGCCGCACCACATTTATCATAGCCAATCGCATTTCTACATTACGGCGTGCAGATATTATTGTCGTACTGCAAGATGGTGCCATTGTGCAGCAAGGTAATCACGAAGAATTAATGCAGCAAGATGGTCCTTATCAATCTGTGGCAAAACTACAATTATTGCATGATGCCCAAGAAGGCTTGGAAGGCCCTATCTCTGATGAAGTCGATGATGAATTTGCCGACTTCAAAGATGTGGGGGACAAGCCATGAGCGAAACCGCTACCCACAAACGCCGTGGAACTTTACGCTTAACGCGCATTAGTCGTCCACAAGAGGAAGAAGAAGAATACGGTACTCGGCCTTTAGAATGGTCACTCATTAAACGACTTTTTACGTATGCGCGCCCTTATAAAAAATTAGTATACTGGCTGATATTTTTTGTCGTTTTACGCGCATTTCAGTTACCGTTAATGAGCTGGACCATTGCCAAGGTTATTGGCGGACCAATTACCAATCATGATTTAGAAGGCACTGTGTGGGGTGCTGTGGCATTTCTAGGGATTGCTATTTTTACGGTCGGTTCATTTCATTTTCGCCAACGTCTCGCACTCCAATTTGGTGAAGCCGTAGTTCATGATTTACGCATTGCCATTCATACACATCTGCACCGATTAACCATGGGCTATTTTACCAAAACACGTCTTGGTCGCATTATTGGGCGCGTAACCAGTGATGTCGATTTAGTACGCAGCGGCGTACAAGATGTGCTTTTCGTAACAACCGTGCAAGGCGGCACCATGATTATCGCCGCCATATTAATGCTGTGGTATGATTGGATGTTATTTTTATGCGTACTTGCATTAGGGCCAATATTATGGGGTATAAATCGTCATTTTAGAACACGCATGAGTCGCGTGTCACGTGAAGCGCAAGAAAGCTATAGCCGCGTCACTGCCACCTTAGCTGAATCAGTCAATGGCATTCGCGTTACCCAAGGTTTTGTGCGCCAAGATGTCAATGCGCTCTTATTTCGCTCGCTCATTATGGATCATGCTCAATATAATATGAATGTGGCACGTACTTCTGCGACATTTATCCCATTACTCGATTTAAATAGTCAGATATTTATAAGCGTTATGTTATTTATCGGAGGCTGGC
>JAHEDF010000424.1 GCA_024641365.1 Planctomycetota bacterium
ATGTTTTAATATCGATCCGAAACATTGGGATTATCCGCCCGTCCAACCCGCCCCAGTAACACATCGCATGGGCATGCTAACGCACCCGGCGTGGCTGCAGGCGTTTTCTAAAAATGATCGTACCGATCCGGTTGCGCGCGGTAAATGGGTGCAAGAAAAATTGTTGGCTGGCGTTGTGCCAGAAGTTCCTATCGGTGTAGACGCGGTCGTGCCTGAAGACAAAGAAAAGACTTTGCGTGAGCGGTTTGTAGAGAAGGTCGCGGGTGCTCAATGTTTGAAATGCCATCAGTACATGAATCCACTCGGCATGCCGTTTGAAGCGTTTGATGACTTTGGTCGCTTTAGAACGGAAGAAGAAATAGAACACCCAGATAATGCCATCGGTGTAAAAGAAATATCGCATCATAAAGTAGAATTAGAAAAAATCCATCCGGCTCGACAAAAAACTGGCCGTCCAGGACACTACATTTCCCCGCGAATTTTATACAAAACGAAGCCCGTCAATGCGACTGGTGAGCTGATCGGAACAGGGGACAGTGTACTTGATGGGGATGTCACGGATGCGTTTGATCTGATTGGACGACTGGCCAAATCACAGCGTGTACGCCAGTCCATTATTCGCCATGCCTTCCGTTATTTCATGGGCCGCAACGAATTATTGTCGGACTCAAAAACACTGATCGACGCCGAGCAAGCGTATGTGCAAAGCGGCGGCAGCTTCGATGCCGTGATCGTCTCACTCTTAACCTCCGATTCATTTATTTACCGCAAAAAACTTCAGGAATAAATCATGACTACAAGACGCGATTTTCTTAAAACGACCGTAGCTGGTGCCGGTGCGTTGGCGCTCGGTTCGACGTTGCCCCTGTATGCAGCTGAGCATACCGGCGCTTCATTCCCCAAACGGTTCGTATTTATCAGAAAAAACAACGGTACACGACCATTCGAATATGCGCTACCAACGTTTACGGACAGTGATAAATCAAAAGAGGAAGCAAAACAGGCCTTTGAAGTAGCGCTTGATAAACATGATTTGCCTGTCGAATTGCAAGCGCTCGAGCCATACAAAAAACACCTGACGATCCTGCAAGGGATGTCATGTAAAATGAATAATGTCACCCATGACACGTGGCATTCTGTGATGGCGTTGTGCAATGCTATGGGTGGCGCACTGCACCTGTTGAAAAGAAGGTCTATTGATTTTGAATTGGCGGCGTTGTTTCCATCGCCACTCGGACATGTTGAATTATCATTTGCGAAAGATCGATATGGTATTGTGCCTGGTTACTGCGTCCCCGCACCGCATCAGACCAATTTTTGTTATGCAGACCCAATTACAGCTTACGAAAACTTGTTTAAATGCGTGCTGAGTCCCAAGGGTTTAACATTAGACAATACTATGCTTGCCCATCTCCAGCAAAAAGCTGGCTCGCAGAGCACCTTAACAACGGGCGACGACAAAAATGCTTATCAAGCGCAAGTACAATCACTGGGTAATCTTCAAGCGAGTAACAAGGAATTGGCGCGCATGGCTGCACACGTGGCAAAACACATGCCCGACCGCGATCTTATTTATGACCTCGGGCGCCGCACCGCAAACAGTGTCGATCGTCAGGAAGCAATGACAGAGGTGTTGATTGGCGCTTTGACGTCAGGCCTCACCAACGTCGTAACCTACACCATTGATGATATTGGAACGAAGCAATCCGGCTTACCTGGCATCGAAACTGAATCGGTGGGTTTACATAGGGTTGGACATAACGAAGGCTATGGCTCAAAAACTTCTGAGCAGATACGCGAATTAATCGTGCTGCATCATATCAATCAAGTCAAAAAAATTATCGATGCGCTCAAGGCCCAACCGGAAGGCAACGGGACGATGTTTGATAATACTACGATTATGTATTTCCCCGAAGGCGCCGAAAAACACCACGCCCAAGGTACTGAAACGCCGTGGCTAATTATGTCTGGTTCAAACTGCAGTTTAGATATTGCCGGTCGCTATATTCGCTTGCCGTATCATATGACAGACGGTCATCAAACCATAGGTAATTGGTATACGACCATATTAAATGCACACGGCAATCCCATTAAACATTATGGCGATTTAGATCCGCAAATGGCGCGCAATAAAATCCCGCAAGAAGGGGCAATTAAGCGATTTATGAGGGCATGAGTATTTTAAATAGCAGGAACGTCAAAATGCCAAGGGCATATTGACGTCATATAATACAAGGCTGCAGAATTATTCTTGCGACCATGTATTCTATTTATTTAATTAAATATTTATATAATAATATTTTATAAAGTGAGTGTCCTGATAATTACTAAAAAATCGTCTTATAATCACTGGAAAAGAACTCTTTAAATACGGCGGTAAAATGAAAAACTTAACAACGCATGGCTTTTCGCTTACATCAACGGGGCGCTGTGGCTTCACGCTATTCGAGATTGCCATCAGCATGGCGCTGGTAACTTTTGGTGTAGTAAGTGTTCTGATGATTTTTCCGAGCGGCTTGAAAGCGCAGCATCACGCGCGTCAACAAATCTACGCCAGCATTATGATGCAAAATCTTTCAAGTTGGTTTGTCGAACCAGCGCAGATTGGTCTTAATTTACAAGTCGAAAGTCGGTTCCCAACGAATAATCAGTACATGCGTCGTGGGCTACACGATCTTGAGACGATTGCTGAAAGTACGGGTATCGGCTTATGCCCAGTGCCAAATGACATTGCGCTTCGACTCGACTCGGATAATGATGAAATTAGACAAATTCTCGCCGCAGGCGGTCGCCTCTATTATTCCAAGGCTGGACCCCCGCCGCAGCAACCCCTTGAATTAGGTGAATTGATTGGCGCGCTAGGTGGTCCGCCGCAAACCTTAATTATTGGTATACTTGGATCACCTCAATTGAATGCACTGCCGAATCATACGTGTCTCTCATGGCCCTATTGGGATAATCACCCCATGGCGCCAGCAAAATGGGAGTTGGATAATTGGGCTATAAATAGTGTCAAAGACGGTACGGATTCGTCCGGGCCGCGTTGGCAGTGTTACAGTGAATTCAAGGCGCTGTATGATGTTTTTAATTCAGAAAAAAATTCGACGGGAGTAGACAGTGTTACATGGAAAGAATATAGAAAAAAAGCAGGTGAATTAATAATCTCATTAAATGTTCCGGTTGAGACCACCGATTATTCAGGCTGTGGTCCAGTACCGAAAAAGCCACAGCCGTATCCTACCAACGGTGAAAATTGGCGTTCAATGTCTCCGGATAATTATGATCCTCGTCCAGAATTTGTGTGGGCGATTAGTCATCTGGCGCATGCGGCATCCTTGGCTACCGCTAAATTTAAGGATGGAGGCACTGCGCCGCAGCCCGAAGATATTACGTATGCTAAATTAACTTATGAAGCCTGTGTGGCGTGGGTGCAGCGCGCGACTGTCGCCAACCCGTATAATTGGGGGGTGGCGCGTCATCTGTCGACGGCAACTGCGTGGGATTATCCGCTCATGCAATACGATATTTTTCCAACGGCATCATTTCCTCTATTCGGTATAACAACAAAAACGAGGTGGAATAGTAATGATGATGTTGGATACCGCCTTCTTTCACCAATTTCGGTTACTCACTACGGCCAAGCTCGTGGTAAACATAGTAACGGTTTTATCAATGCAGATGAGATTGGTTACGATTCACCGCCAACCATACCGGAATCGTCTAATTACCACGTCATACAAGCTAACTGGGGTAATCCCGATCATTACGTTATTACGAGACGCTTCGATGCTTCCGAACGTATGCGGCAGGTGGTATTTTGGAGTGTTGATTGGCTGAATTATGTCGACTTTGAATCGTTGCCTGCGCCTGAACATGACGCATCCATGTGTTTTAAGGATTCACTAGGGAAGACCGTTAATTCTGATCGGTGGGGAAATGCCCTCGCTGAAAAGGGATTGTATTGGACTACTGAAGCTCGCGTACAGTGCGTGGGGGATGTCAGGGCAACGGCGAGGACCCA
>JAHEDF010000425.1 GCA_024641365.1 Planctomycetota bacterium
CGACCCATAGATCCCTCACGGCAAACGGTTCCCGTATTACCAGCATTAATTCCTACCGGTGGTGAAATTGCATACGGCTCTGATTTTACAGCAGTGCGTTATGCGCAATGTTGGGAGGACACCGAAGTATTATTAGCCGGACTAGCGGTCGAACCAGGCGATGTCTGTTTAAGTATAGCATCTGCGGGTGAAAATACGCTGTCGTTATTAACTGCGTATCCAGCTAAAGTATTTGCTGTCGATTTAAATCCGGCGCAATTAGCAATGTTAGAATTACGTGTCGCAGCCTATCGTTTATTAAGCTATGACGATTTATTAGTTTTTATGGGTTCGCGTCGCGGCCATCATCGTATGGCTCTCTATAATACCTGCCGACGTTTATTGTCCCGCCATGCACGTGCTTATTGGGACGATCGCTTAGAGGATATTGCACACGGACTTGGTTCAGCAGGTAAATTTGAACGCATATTACAACAATTACGCTCGTTCTTTGTGCCATTAGCGCATAATCAATCGGTTGTTGATACCTTACTTAAACCACGATCACGCACAGATCGCCACAATTTTTTTCGCCGCATATGGGATACGCCGATGCGGCGGTTTTTGGTAAAGTTATTTTTACCGCGTATTGTGCATGCGCGGCGCGGACAAGGCGCATCATTTTTACCATCATTTGATTTAGCTCATGGAAAACGGGTAGCGGATCGCACGAAAAAATTAATTACCGATATGGACCCTTCGCAAAATCCATATTTACACTGGATGTTGACCGGCACACATGGCGATGTGCTACCATTCGCGCTTCGACCTGAAAACGTCAACACCATAAAAGCTAATATTGATCGATTGGATTGGCGTTTATGTGCAGTGGAAGATGTATTGAGTGAATTAGGCGACCGTTCAGTCGATCGATTTAATCTTAGCGACATTTTTGAATACTTAGCGGAACCAGCGTACCATACTTTATTGCACCGTTTAGCACGTTGCGGCCGACGCGGTGGGCGACTGGCCTATTGGAACACCATGACAAAGCGTAAGCGCCCGCCGATGATGGCTGATATGTTATTACCGCTTACGGAATTATCCACCGCACTACGCAGTCGCGATCATATTTTCTTTTATGACGATTTTGTGATTGAGGAAATCATTTAATTATTTTCTACAGTATGACTGTAAAATATCATTTTTCATCGCCGCCGCGTAATTCAATCGCATCGCGAACCGCTTCGGCAGCTTCATCAATTTGATCGACTAATTCATAGCTTTCATCATTTAATCGATCGGCCTCAAATCCCAATAATTCGGATTGCAACTCAGATATTTCCATCGCTAAATACTGCGCATTAATTTTTTGATTATATTGATGTGCGTCGTTTCTGGCTTTTAAAAAGGCAGTTTTTTTATCTTGATATTGCTTAATTAATTTTGCGACATCAGGATCCTTTTCAAATTTCTTCCAGGCTTCTTCGTCGCTGTCGTAATGTGCATCATGCATTGCATTTTCCACAATAAAAACTTCTTCAAAATTTATAGATTCGAGAGCACCAAGTTGTGCCATCGCATTAGGTGCATTTTCTGATTTTATGGCAGTGCGGAGTTCCTGTTCAGAGGCCCGTCGTTTGTTGTCAAATTCTTGAAGGGTAGAATTTAAGCGTTTATGCCACTTTTCAGAAAAGTCCTCATTATTGTCTTTAATTTTTTCGTGTCGATTTTTTCGCTCGGATTCGTTAATCATCCAGCGTTCGCAAATGTTGACCAGATGTGAGGAAATGGCATCTTTATATTGGGCTGCTTGTTGACGCTTATAGTGCTCTTCGTCGTTGGCATTATCTGAACGTGCGAGAGTGAGTAATTCTTGTAATGTAATCCTTTGCCTAGCCACTGCTGATTGATAAACAATTACCGCTGGTGCCGTGTCGGCTAATCCAGCATCTCTAACACGTTTTATTGCATGTACCTCAGTGTCTAAAAGTGCTTCAAAAGCACGAGTAATTTCCTGGATTTTATAATTATTGCGATCTTTATCTGGGATTTCAATTGTCGACTCTAATTGTTCTCGACTTATACGTAAGTATGTCTGATAATCTTGTAGCAATGGAAAATCGGTGGAAAGCACATTAAAACGTGCTGCACAAGCATGTTGTGCTTCAATTACTAATAAAACATTTGAATAGCGCTGTTGATTAACAGAGTGAATTCTATCGTTATCTAACACTTTGCCTACAACGACAGAATTAACACATGCATTTATGTGAGACTCTAAGTGCATACGGTATTTTTTATAGAATGGCTCTTCTAAACAATGCGGAAATTGTTGTGCTGAATAGGCAATTTGATTCGCTGTGTTGATCAATTGGCGGATAGTATTATTGAGTGATTGTAATTCGTGATGAAATCGCAAGGCGCCGTCATAATTGATCGCTGTGTTACTGTCGTTTAATTTATTTGCCCAATCTGCTGCGATAGTGCGGCGTACCACTAAAACATCATCAAAAGCATTTGGTATACTAAAACCGATAGCGGCAAAAGCGGCATGTAATTGGGTAGATGTTTGTGTGAGATTTGCCAACGCTTCTGGTAATATTACCCGCAATTCATCACGTTTTTCATCTGCGTAACCTAGCGATAAGGTTATCAGACAGCACCACATAGATAAAATGATTAAGCGCATAATTACCTCATTGCGAGCGTGCGTGCATATTTATTATCATCTATGGCAAGCGAGCAAAGTCATATCCGATAATTTTGCGGTTAGTGAGGCATGCGGCGCGGCAAATAATTATCCTTCTGCGGCGCTAGCTTCAACTTCTCCCTCACCAGGTTTAACTTTGTGTTTATAGGCCGCGCCAAGTAATCCACGGAACAAGGGATGTGGTTGAACTGGACTGGATTTAAATTCAGGATGCGCTTGAGTCGCAACAAAGAATGGATGATTTTTCAATTCAATGATTTCAACTAATGATGATTCCGGATGATTAGGATCGGGAATATATAATCCGGTAAATTGTAAACCTGCGGCTTCAAATTGTGCGCGATAGGTATTATTAAATTCATAACGATGGCGATGACGTTCTTGGACGACCTCAGCACCGCCATATAATTTCGTGGTGCGGCTGCTCTTTTTCACCAGTGTACACGCATAGGTTCCTAAACGCATAGTGCCGCCTAAATGACCAGCAGCAACGACATCTTTTTGTGATTCCATAACCACAATAATCGGATCAGGAGTTTTTTCGTTCATTTCCGTCGACGTAGCTTCACTAAGACCAAGTACATTACGGGCAAATTCGATACACGCGGCTTGCATGCCTAAACATAATCCAAGGTACGGAATATTATTTTCTCGGGCAAAGCGAATGGCTTTTAATTTCCCTTCAAATCCACGTTTGCCAAATCCGCCCGGCACTAAAATACCATCGATACCTTTAAAGCGTTCTTGCCAATTCTCATCTTTTTCGAGTTGTTCTGATTCAATACGAATAATATTCGCTTTCAGTAAGTGGCTATACGCAGCGTGGTCAATAGATTCGGTTACTGATTTATAAGCATCTTGGTGATCAATATATTTTCCAACCATCGCAATAGTGACGGTATCTTTGGGTTTCTTGATGTGATTAACCATCAAGTCCCATGCCTTCATGTCACATTCTTTAACAGGAATTCCAAGGCGCTCACAAACGAGTTCATGTACGCTTTGTTTTAAGAGAACTTGCGGTACTTCGTAAATGGTATGCGGAACATCTGGCATATCGATGACTTTGTCCTGATCGACATTACAGAAGAGGCCCAATTTTTCTTTGACACTTTTTGCCAGCGCTTTTTCGCTACGGCAGATAAGGAAGTCCGGTAAAATACCGATTTCGCGTAATTTTTGTACGCTGTGTTGTGCTGGTTTAGTTTTAATTTCGCCAGCGGCTTTAATAAAGGGAATATAAACCAAATGAATAAATATGGCGTTATCGCGTCCTAATTCATGACGCAATTGACGCACGGCTT
>JAHEDF010000426.1 GCA_024641365.1 Planctomycetota bacterium
TTTTAATCTGCATGACATCATTTATTACTTCACTGTACACTAGGCCCGTGCCACGCATAAGTCGCCAAGTGGATTTTGCCACATCGAGGTTTTCCTCTAACGTTTCAAGAATAATTGGCATCTGCAATGCTTGACCGGTTTTAATAGAGATCGATTCTGGTAATTGGATATCTGGTGTGATCGCCCATGTCCGATACCTTTCCGGAGTTATTTTTTTATCGAAAGCTTGATTAGACCAGCGTGCCTCTTGGGCTCTAAACAATTTTACCTGATTGATATGTGACAGTTGTCCTAATTGGGCACGACCATTTTCGTCAGTCGATAAATACGCAGTAATACCATTCACTAAATAGCGATGATTTAGGTAAATATGTAATGTTTCCCCAACTACCGGTTCCCCTGCTCGTCCCACACACACTAATGACCACCCGTCTGATGCTTTCTCCAATTGAACATCCGCGATTCGATCCGACCAATAATCATAATTTACCTGTATTGATTCGCTCTGTGATAAATTTTCATCCTCATTGCTCGCAATATTTCTAACCGTCACATCAAGCGTAATGATCACATTTTCTAGCCCCTCAGGCACTGAAAAAGGAATTTTCCATTCATTCTGAGTAGGATCAATTTTAGGAAAGAGCGTCGTAACTTGCTTTACATTATCATGAGTAATTGTCGTAACAGTAACGCGCGTTTCTTTTGCAACCGTATATGGTACAACTTTATCATTAATAAATACATGCGGACGTATAAGTGCTATTGCTTGTCCTCCTGCGATGAGCTGTTCTCGCTGTACTAAAATATCTGCTGATAGCGTCCATTTTTCTTGCGCTCGTGCAGATGACACTAAGGCTGTACGTTTTCCGGCGGAAATAATTAATTTCTGCCGTTGTTCTTCAACTGCATAAGGCAGTCGAATTGAACCATCCTCATCCGCTTTATAGACGGTATCACCTTGAAATAGCATCGCATCTTTAATCAATTCATTCATTTCATTGTAAACATAAAGATGTTCCCCGGTGACTCGCATTATATTTCGAACAGCAAGGCTTCCTTTACGAATTAGTGCGCGCGCTACCTGATTACCCCCAATTAATTCAATCATCCATATGCCTGGACCTTCGCACTCAGGTAAGGCGAGTTTTTCATGGTGACGAAGAATGGATGCCTGTTCGTAGTTAAGCTTTCGCGTGTGTGTTGGCACAACTCCAGTCAAATCGAGATTTATGGTGGGCTCGGCTCCCGTTTCGCGATATATATTTACAACATCAAGTGCATAAATACGCACCTGTAACGCTGGAATATTTTTGAGATACATGGGTAATTCAATAACGTCATTTCCTGAGAACTTATTTTTCAAATGGCGTTCAAATGCTAATTCAATACGATTTTGTATTGTACGACTTGAGTCTACGTCACTTGCCCTGGTTAACCACTGGGTCATGTCTCCAACGCCATAAAGCACTTTCGCTTCGATAAAAATATCGCGCAGCCAGTCTTCGTCTGCTAATCCAGTAAAGTCATTTGTATTTGCCGCTGTTTTGAACCACGCAATTAATGCGTCGCGAATTAAATTAGTGATGTCATTATTAACAGATAACCCAGTTATTTGCCCCCATTTTGCTTGCTCGTCTTGAACAGACTTTTGTACATTATCGTTAATTTTAGTATCTTGACTGTCTCTAATTTTTATTTTTTGTGCAAATGGGCGCGATAAAAGATAGCTGAGCTGTTCTTTGCTGACTTTACCTTGATATAATTCAGCTTCCAAAAGCTGCGTCGCCACCAAGGTTCGCAACGGTTCAAACGATTGAGCGAGCGTGTCCGTAAACTTACGCAGTGCATTAATCCATACTAGTTTTTGAGTAAACTCTTGTGAATGCACCTGCTGCTCATGGATCTGCTTTAATCCCCAAATGTAGGCTGTTACAAAATCTTCACTTTCGGATAATGATGGCAAAACCTTGCGACACGCATCCAGCTGTTCCAGGGTCATCATTTTATGTAAATTTAATGAACCAAATTTACCGCCAGTCGCCTGTAAATCAGCAATAATCAGTTTAACCGCATTATCAAAAAACGGATGTTCCATTTTACTAAGTGCAAATCGTCGCTGTATGGGATCTTGCAGCGTTGCAAGGCGACGTATTAAACCGTCACTGCTCCAGCCATTCAAATCACCATTTTCTTCTGCCCTTTTAACTAATGACGCCCATGTCAGTAAATCAGGGTTTAATGTCGTAGGCAATTTTAATTGCTGACGTCCATCAATTACTGCTGTTTTATCATGAAATGTAAAATCTAAATTAAATTGTCGTGCTATTCGTTTTGAGCCACTGTCTTTATCCTGCCCAAACAATAAAAAAGCCTGTCGCGCTTGAATGCGTTCACGCAGCTGAGATTTTTCATATAAGGCTTCCCAACGAGGCAAGAGTTCGTCGACTTCTTTTAATTTTCCTTGGTGCTGCCAAAGCAAACAGCGATAATAAAAATAATCTTCTGTTCCTGGAACTAAACTCGCGACGATCTTTTCGCGATCATCTGCCACCGCAAAACGTTCTGCGAGGTCGGTGGATGATTCCGCATATAAGGACTGCGCAACAAAACTTAACGATAACAAAAATATCTTAAAATAAGACATGACGACCTCGGCATGAGTGCATAAGAATAAATAGGCACTCTGAAAACGTACTATAACATAGCAAGTTCACCACGAATGGGTGAGCACAACCCTATCACCATCACACGCTTATGTGAGGTTACCTGTCAGTCAGTGTCCTATTTTGATGTTGGTTTGCCGGGAATTGCCTCTTTTAAATAATGAAAATTGATAGACGGCTCCAAGCAGCCACGATAATCTATGCGAACATATTAACTGATCGCTTCGCCTAGCACCAAACCACCAATCTGCTGCACTTCCTCAACCGTTACTGGTGGTGATGCGAACAAAAACAGATCGATACAGGGGTAGGGATTTGGCACGTTATATGCGAACCAGCGCAATTGATGGCTGCCTATGTCGCTTTGACGCAATTCCTAATTACTCATATGAGACGCTCGTATGCTGTACCCTGGTGCCTCCCATGAATCGTAATCGACACATGCCTGGCTATGTAGGCCCCTATCGCAATAAATATCTACAAAATGCTGGGAAATTTGCGCTTACAGCCCAATCGCTGCGTCTTCTTCATGGCATTTCCGACGAGCGCTCTCACCTCTCAACAGTCACAAACAAACCCCCGGGAATCAGCGGTTTGCCACTGGTACATGACCAGTGCCGATCTATTTTGCCCCTCCCCTGGGCGACCCTGGGCAAGGATTCGGCATGACATTACTCGATACGATGACCTCGGTGGTCAAACGCGTTCTCGGCACCAACAACGACGCTATGCTGCGTCGGCTGTGGCCAACAGTGGCCAAGATCACTAAATTAGAGCACGATCTGCATGAGCAGGACGATGCCGTCTTACGTGAAAAAAGTGCAGCTCTTCGTAAACGCGTATTGGATGGAACCGAATTAGATGATGTTCTTATTGAAGCATTAGCGCTAGCACGCGAGGCGGCTGATCGTCGCATCGGCATGTGGAATGCATTAGACATTACTAAAAATTTCGGTGAAGAGCATTGGGGCGATGCAAAAGCTGCCGTTGATGAAGCCCGTGCAAAAATGGCTTCTGGAACCGATCCATGGGACATCGATTTACCTGCCAGTGTCTATAAAATAATTCGCCAACATCATCCACGTTCTGCGCCGCCTTTTCGTATGCGCGCACATGATGTACAAATTTTAGGCGCCATTGTTTTACACCAAGGCAATATCGCAGAAATGCGCACGGGTGAAGGTAAAACCTTAGTCGCATCGTTAACCTGTTATTTAAATGCTCTTGGTGGCCGTGGCGTGCACGTCATTACCGTCAACGATTATTTGGCACTGCGCGACGCGAATTGGAATATGCCAACGCTACGCTTTTTAGGCATAACGGTCGGCGC
>JAHEDF010000427.1 GCA_024641365.1 Planctomycetota bacterium
GACGTGCCAATAGCCAAGACGCTGCTCGCATAGGTGGCTGGGAACGACATAGTGATAACGATGATTTTTTAGAACAGCATGGCCAACGCAGCCGTAGAAGTCATGGTGGTGAGGCATTACTGGCAAAATTTAATCGCTTAGTAGGTGATGACGCCACTAATAAAACCATTGGATCCCCAGGTGTCGTCTGCGGTTTTGCTGGACTGACAGTTCTTGTGCGTGACGAAAACGGCAAAGAACAAGTCTGTGTTATTCGACAAAATTTAAAAAAACGCATAGCTGGCGTTAAAAACCCACTGTGCATTGGTGACCATATTCGCTTCACAAATGAAAATAATGAAAGGGTCATTGAAGCAGTTTGTCAGCGCACCAATCAATTGGCGCGCTCAGACAGTCACAATCGTGCGCTTTTACACGTTTTTGCTGCGAATATTGATTGTCTCATAATTGTTGCTGCTCTTGTTGAACCGGACTTAAAATATGGGCTTATTGATCGTTATTTATTAATAGCGGCCTTTAATGCTATTCCGGCCATTTTAGTGCTGACAAAATCTGACTTAGCAGATCCCCACTATCCGCAATCATTATATCAATCATTACACATTCCAACATTTGCCGTCTGTTCCTTAACCGGGACGGGCATTGATGCCGTATGGAAACATGTCAAAGGAAAGGTTTGTGTAGTCGCGGGGCAAAGTGGTGTGGGAAAATCTAGTTTAATTAATGCCCTATTTCCAGATTTAGATTTGCGTGTTGGTGTGGTCGCAGACGCAGGTCATGGACGTCACACCACAACTAGTGCCCGTAGTTACGCCGTTACTGGCGGCGGGCAATTAATAGACACGCCTGGAATTCGCGAATGCGGTGTAACCGAAATGCAGCCATTAGATGTTGCGCTTTTATACACGGATATTGCTCGCCATCATCCACATTGCCACTTCGATAATTGTACTCACATCCATGAACCACAGTGTGCAGTCAAAGCTGCTGTCGAATCAGGTGACATCGCTGCCAGTCGATATGAAAGCTATCGCTCCATTATTCATGAAGATTTATCACAGCAGTAATTTTTTCTCAATTTTGCTTTCTCTGTTTCAGCCTGTCAAACTTCTTTACACCTCCGTTACTCCATAGTGCATGCTGTCGATAATCTAAACCCGATTATCAATGACTACTGTAAAACGAACGTACAACTAAATCACAATTGGCAGCCTAATTCTCTGGACGTTAGGCCGGAATCCCCGTTGCGTAAGACGAATGCAAGCCAATCATGCAGCCATCGTCTCCTGATTGTGCGTTCACCGCACCACCACATCAGAGCCAACGCCAGTAGGTACCTATGTCAACATTGCTCAGTGAATCAGATGTCATTCAATTACAAACACGCGCAAATGCCATTTTAGCTGGCTTAGATAAAGTGCTATTTGGGCAAACCGCACTGACGCGCTTAGTACTGACTGGGTTATTAGCAAATGGCCATGTTTTATTAGAAGGCTTACCTGGACTTGGAAAAACAGAATTAGTAAAAGCACTCGCCCTGCTCACTGGCCTCGAACATAAACGCATCCAATTTACACCCGATTTATTACCAGGCGATATTACTGGCACCGTGATGTTACAAGAAAAGGCCTCCGGCGGACGCGAAATGGTATTTCGGCAGGGCCCAATTTTTGCTCAAATTGTTTTGGCTGATGAAATTAATCGTGCCAGCCCAAAGACGCAGTCTGCTTTATTGCAAGCAATGCAAGAACACATTGTCACTGTATTTGATGATACCCACAAATTACCAAAACCTTTTTTTGTTTTAGCGACTCAAAACCCAGTTGAGCTTGATGGCACTTATCCTTTACCTGAAGCACAACTCGACCGCTTTGCGATTAAAGCGACCGTAACTGGTATCGACACTGAATTTTTAACAAAAATATTAACTGAACGCCCTGATGGAAATCCACAGGCACCAGAATCGATAACAACACCACCGCAAGTCATAGAATTATTAGAAGGCGTTCGTAAAATTGCCTTACCTGAAGCCGTTGCTGGTTACATTGCCCGATTAGTTAATGCTACTCGCCCTGAACATAGGGAAGCTCCGACGCTGGTAAAAACTGCCGTGCGCTGGGGAGCCAGTCCGCGTGCAGCGATAGCGCTTGGTGCGTGTGCACGCGCATCAGCGTTAATTGCTGGACGACCGGCTGTTGGTTTTGCTGATGTAAAGGCATTAGCTGTACCGGTAATAGCACACCGCATCATGTTGGGTTACGAAGCGGGTTTGTCCGGTACAACTGCTACGACGGTGGTACAACATCTCTTAGAAACGATTCCTGAGTTACCTGCATGAGTGTCTTAATGCGCTCATTATTAATTTGCCTGTCAATCATTTTTGTAGGGCAAATAGATGCGGGTGAAAAAGGCATTGTTATGTCGGCCACCTCACCCTGGACCGATGCTTATGGTTACACACCAATTATCGTAACTATTCAATCACCAGAAGACACCACCATAACCATGCAGACTAGCGGAAATTCTTCGACCGCATCTATGGCTGTAGCTCTGCGTGCTGGGATTCCTGTTCGTCAAACAATTTTGATTCCACCAGCAAATGGTAATTATTTGTACGTTTCTCAGATTGACTGGTTTACCGATCATGAAGCGATGGGGCATGTTAGTATTTCTCGTTCTCATTCGGACAAACGCGGTTTTTTAATTGATCCCGATGAAAAATTTGACCTCGTTGGATTAAACAAAAAAATTACTAGCAAACGTAGTTCATCTGACGGTTTTATTCGACTCAATCCAGAACAGTTGCCTGATCGTTGGCAAGGCTTTCCATCTTGGATAGTTATCATTTTAACGCCAAAGGGCCAAGCCGATCTCACCGACGAACAAAGAAATGCCTTAGCCACATGGGTTCGCAGTGGTGGTTCATTATGCGTCACCTCCGAAGAGCAAACCCAGCAATGGCAACGATTAAATATAAATGCACCATTCATAGATGTTAATTCAAAGAAATACCTCACCCTGCAGAAATTATTCAATCGACATAATAATTATGAGTCATGGGAACCAGAGGATGTGCCAGTTCCTGGAACCGAAACCGTCCCAGTTAAGACCTTTGTTTTTCTTGCAATTATTTTTGCCCTTATAGTTGGACCTCTTAATTTATGGTGGGTTCGTCGGCGAAATGCGCGTCATCTGTTTATATTTACCACACCCGCATTAAGCCTCGCGACGTGTGTTATTTTGATTGTTGCCAGTTTATTAGCTGACGGTGTTTCGACTAAACGCAGTGCTGTGCAATTAATCTTTATCGACCACACTACTCAACAAAGTGTGCGCTGGACAGGCTGTAGTTATTTTGCTGCATTTTCGAGTACCGCCATTGATCTTGATCATAGTGCACAATTCACGGTATTAGACCATCAAACTTATGATCGTCACCGTTCCAGAGGCTATAATGCCGGACCGCGACCGACACATATAGCCTGGGGACAAAGTCAAAACGTTAGCGGTTCTATAATCCCAGCACGCGTTCATCGACAACTTGGCTATATAGAAGCGCTTCCAGAACGGCGACGCGTTGAAATTCGTCCGCACGATGATGGCTATCAATTAACGAATGGCTTGGGCGTTGATTTAATTTCTTTTCGTTGGCTTGATAAAGATGGAATCCCGTGGTCGTGTAATACCGTTCAATCCGGCCAGCAACAACTATTAAAGAGTGAAATTAGTGGAAACAGTGCAAATAGTACCACCAAACCAAGTATTCAAGTCCCTCCATTACCAACCGACTTAAAAAATCGCTTGTCTCGCAGCGCAACCTTAGCCTGGGAAAATTTATCTGAAAAACCCTTTAGCTTTATTGCCAGTGTTGATCGTCCATTAGACGCAATTCCTGGTCCTGCATCAATAGATGTTATCGATCCAAAGGTTTTCGTCACGGGATTAGTGCCACCCATTGGAGGCACGCCATGAGTTTTGTTCGTGTCGA
>JAHEDF010000035.1 GCA_024641365.1 Planctomycetota bacterium
GCTGCGCGCAGACCGCCACCCGATTTGTGTCACGTGGCCTCATCCAGCACACGATGGCCGATTACTCATCATTTTAGATGGTAGTCCGCGCTGGTTAGAACCAGGAATGCCGCTTAACGACGTGCCCGACTTTGCAATTGGTGGTATAAATTCAGAAGATCCACCAATTATCTGGCGCTACTTTGATAATAATTGGCAATGAGGCCATCGGCCTTGCATTTCGCCATTCAACTACATTTTCTTGCGCCATGCTGCTCCCACGCATGAAATTATCGCGTTTACATAGCTGCTGTGCGCTTGGTCATTGGCTGTTAACCCCTCGTTCGTCAAACAGCAGCGCTAAATAATTATGAATAAGCATTGCTAGAATTAGAACTTTTTTTCTGTAAACGTAAAATTAGGAAGCCGTACAACATATTCTGACTGAAAATTAAATGGCGAATTAATCGCAATTTCTCTTTCCTTAATATAGCAATAGGAAGACAACGTTCGGAGATGATAATTAAGCTGATGTAAATATCATTTTCCTTAACCTGGTTTCTCTCGTTATATTACCATTTATTTTTTCAGGGCTTACCACATATTATTAGTTTATAATTCATAACCGAGACCAATTGATAAGCGAAAATCATCTTTCTTAGGGGTGATGCCATCTACTGCCGTTTTCGGGTCGTTGATTCGATCCCACACAAACGTGATATCAAGGTCTAAGTTACCGGTTACTTCTAGGCTTAACATGGCTGTTGAGTGGTGATTCAAGTAACGACTATCATCCAGTGCCGCCTGTAAATTATATCCCAAATTAAAATCAATACGTTTGGTTATTTCTGCTTCTATAGTCGAACTGAACAATCCAACTACTTTTTCATCTGAATTATCCGCGCCCGGAGAAGCAGATACATATTCCGTAAATTGATAGCCAAGGCCAGCGATGACATTCCATTCCAATTCCGGATAATCAATTATTGAGTACCCAAGTTTACAACTTGGCGTATGTCGATGTGCAATATTTTGAAAATAATCATTATAATATTCATATGAGATAGGTATAATGTATAAACGTCGATTAACAAAGTGATCCCAATTTAAAGCACCGCGGTTGTTACTGGCGGTTTGCACTCCATCATATTCAGATAAATTACCTAAATAACTAACAGAAAAACGATTCCAAATACTGCGGTAAGTCAAATTCGCCTGAGCCATAATATCATTCGAACGAGTATTTCCGCTGCGGAAAGATGAACTAAGCGAAATTCTACCTTTCCATAAATTAGTCCAGCTTGTTCTTTCCTGCGTAATGGATAATAAATCCTTGCGCATAAATTTTTCATTAGTTCCTCTTAGGAATATGTCATCTCCGACTAATGATATACGCCCAGAAAATGTTCTCGAATTATTATCTGACATAATTACTACAAATGCGCTATGTAATTCCGCGATGTCATCTAGATCTAAGTTTTGTTCATTAAATTCATCGCTATCGAATATTACTTCTTTATTACGAATACTAATAAGTTCACCCTTTAGCCATTCACCATTTTTCATTCGTAACCAATCGTGCGTTAAGGTACTTGGCAAGGGCGCACTGGGGGCCCAAGTGTCGTTTTCTGCCCCCATAAGCGGCAGCCAAACCAACGATACCATAAGAAACACTGAGCGCACTCTCAATTCTCCTCTGATAAATTATGAAAAAGGAAACCGCATTGCCAAGTCCGGTTCTATTGATGATCTTCAACCCATCTTTTTACTGCATATGTGTTTATTTGACTTGTATGTCTGAATTTTTGTAAAGTTAGTGTCAGCAAGCCATTTATAATGCACTAGATGTTGCCGTGGGTAAGCTCACAGCTTGGAGCTCGCCTACCGCGAAATAGTGATCATTTCTGCGTGCTCTGTTGTGTAGTATACGGAAACATTGGACTAAGGCTCTCCTTACAGTGCTCAGGTATTTAGCATGATTTCTAATGGCCACTTAAAATTGCTATACCTGTCTATAATTTAAGGACGTTAGGACTGAAATTCCCCAATTTAATTGGCAACATGCGGTCTAATTTGGTCATCCAAGATTTATTGCAACAAAGTCCATCATTTCCACTCCAGTGGGACGCGCGTTCTTTTATGCTGACTGACGGTAAATCGTGGCTGCGCGCAGACCGCCACCCGATTTGTGTCACGTGGCCTCATCCAGCACACGATGGCCGATTACTCATCATTTTAGATGGTAGTCCGCGCTGGTTAGAACCAGGAATGCCGCTTAACGATGTGCTCGACTTTGCAATTGGCGGCATAAAACGGAAGATCCACCAAATATCTGGCGCTACTTTGATAATAATTGGCAATGAGGCCCTGTGATGGGCCTTGCAGTTCGCCATTCAACTACACCATCTCCCGCCATGCTGCTTCCACGCATGAAATCATTGTTATTGCTTATCTGCTGTGTGTTCGCCAGCGGTTGCTTATCCGGCTGTTTATCAGTCGTCCGTGATACCACACCACCGAGTGACGTTGAGCAAGTATTATTGGAGCGACTAACGCGTGACCAATTTGTTATTATTGATTCTTACGAACGCGACGAATTTGATCATTTAATTGTCACAACTTTACAAGGCTCCGAAAAAGTCCGTTATATTATAAAACCAGTACAACCAGGTAATCCGCGATTAAATATTCATCGCATTAATGATCGCTCACAATTAGAGATTAGTGAGTCTGATCAGGTTGGTACTTTTCAACAGCCGACGCGCTTCCGGTAATTGTAAATATCTTCCATTAATCAGAGTCGGGAAGTCGATCCGCAAAAGTCTGTCACAGGATATCCCCATTAGGCAAATAGCTGGATTATGCCCATGCTCATGCGGTAAAAACGGCGGATTTTGTCAAATTTGACGATTTACTGACATAAGCTAACCACGCTAGCACCATGTAAGTAGTCCTCGGGCCAACCAATTAGAGCATTTTTTACGGCCAAATCCGGCATCGACCCAGGGCATGGACTCCCTACGTCTGTCTCCTATGGTTCGCGACCTTATCCATTGGCCTGAAAAGGTCTTCATTTCTTGGTAGCGAGATCTTATGCGACTGACGGCTCTCTATGCGTCCTCTATCATCTGTGGCTTTTGTATGATGGCCCTCGAAATTATCGGGGCACGATTTGTGCAACCAATTTTTGGTTCGTCCATTGATGTATGGGCGGCAATTATCTCGGTCTTTATTTTATCATTATCTATTGGTTACGTAGTTGGTGGACGAATCGCAGACCGTTCACATACCAATAAAGCACTTGGATGGGTTATTTTATGTGCTGGTGCCTGTTATTGTTTAATTCCTGTTTTTGGCATGGCGTTTATGGAAAGCCTTGGCGAAAATGTTCACTCGTCTCGTTGGGGCGTATTATTCGCAGCTCTATTTCTTTATTTAGCGCCATCATTATTGCTAGGAACAGTATCACCTATTTTAGTAAAATTAGTATTTACCAGTGCTGAACGTGTGGGCACCACAACAGGAACCTTGTACGCCATTGGCTCTTTTGGTAATGTATTAGGTATTTTAGTGAGCGACTATGTATTATTGGCGCATGTTTCACTTAATACCAATATCATCGCTATGGGCGCAGTATTATGCGTGCTCGGTGTGGCGCATTTGCTCATTCCGATGCATGCAACTGCACATATTACGGAAAAAGCTGTTCCTGATGTTGACCCAGAATTAGATGCCAACAAAGGAGCATCAGCATGAAGACCATTATTCCTATAATAATTGCTGTTGTGGCAATTGTTATTGGCGTGGTCTTTCAGGATCAGGCCTTTCGCTTACAGTCTTTTGGTTATGGCGAACAACACGCGTTAGATCATCGGGATAGCGCCTATAGCAGCATTACCTGGGTTGTTTGTGAAACCGATAATTTTCAACAATTACGTTTTTTTGATCGAGTCGAAGGTGGTATTTGCCTGCGGCCTTCCTGGGATGACCTAATAACATTAGCGAAAAAAGATCCCTCATTGAGTCATATTGTTCCAGCACCGGATTATAAAATCACACCAGGAAAACCTGGTCCCTACTGGCCACAAAAAACTGTTCCGAACCCTGGAATGGTTACTAATTCACCATACATTCGTTTATTTCCATTAGGTGTCTTATTAAATCAGGACTTAATAAACAAAGCTGGCGGGGATATTACTAAGGCCGCGCCAAAAATCTTAGTTATAGGTTTAGGCTCAGGCATTGGCATCGCCAATTTAGCATTTCACTTTCCTAACGCACAAATAACCGTGGTAGATATTGACCAAGTTGTTGAGGACATGGTCAAAGACCATTATCCGTTTATTAATTGGCTTTTAACGCAAAAATTACCTGATGGCAGTCCACGGTTGCGCTTTGAAGTACGCGATGCACGGCAATATATTCGCTTCGATGCCAAACGCGAAACAGAATCTGGACGCGCTTATGATCTTCTTATTCTTGATGCCTATACGTCTGGCTCAACGATTCCTCCGCATTTAATGACGCGGGAATTTTTTGTGCAATGCGCAGACATATTAACCGATGACGGTATTATTTTTGCCAACGTAATCGGTAGTTATACTGGTGAAAAACGTTTAGTATCTGGGGGTGCTATGCGCACGTTCCGGGCTGCGGGGCTAACACAATTATGGAATTTTCCTATTGTATTAACCGGTGAAGGACCAGGGAATTTTGAAGATAATCGCAGCCGCAATAATATTGTCGTCTGTAGTCGAAAACCTTTAGATCCTCATAATAATGCCGCCGGTTGGGAACGAATAAAATCATTTGTCCCATACCCGCAATTATCTCCCGGCATGTCCGTTAGCGCTGGTTATATTATGGCCAATATGCATACGAAGAGTTTTACCACCGCTATGTTTCCGGCTGACATTGTTGATAGTTTTGCGCCTAACGTAAAAGCTAAATTAATTTCTCATCAAACTACCGGAACATCGGTGCAATATCCGATGTCGTGGGGATCAAATGATCAATCCGTTATTGACCAGGTTTTACGCGCTGTTGATGACGCCGTCGCTAAAGGCACTGTCAGCGGCATGCCATACGGATGGGACGATCGGAAAAGTATGACCATGGTCCAACGTCGCGAAACCGATTGGGTTTTAGCTGCACGAGAAACTTTCCGTATCAGCGTACAATTAGCACGCGACCCGAAATTCGGTGGGGATGCGTTAGTTGGCCCATTAGAAGAAGAACGTGCTAAAATAACCAAGCCCAATTGGATCATTACCGAAGCGCCGTTGTTTACCGACCAAATGCCCAATGCGGATATTTATAATAATTAATTTTTGCTAGTACATTGATCGTTTAATAATAAAATTCTTTTTATGGTCATGACTCATTTAGGTCATTAGGACACTCAGGGTGGGCCGCTTCTAATTGATAAAATGGCTTATCGAACCGATACGAACGCAGATCTTTACGTCTCAAGAGCTGCCCATCATGAGCCACTTCAGATGCGTCCTCTGTGATTTTCAGAGGCGAAATTAGAAGATACTGTCTGCACTTATCGTCTGTCATAACTATCGTGTAAATGTCTGTAAAATAATAACTTATACATTTGATCGTGGTGATGGGTAGTTTGAGTTTTAAAATGATGCTTGACGTTTTTAGTTTGTAAGTAAACGTTTACGTACATAGGAGGCAATCATGCAACTCGCTCCCCCATCAACAAACATACCACTGTGGCTCAAAATCGCGTACACCGCCTTTATGGCCGTACTGATTCCAGTGTATTGGATCAATTATGGTCCAACCAATTTTCTCTACTTTTGTGACGTGGCTTTAATGCTGGTCTTATTAGGCATATGGCGCGAGTCGCCATTACTCATATCAATGGCAGCTGTCGGTATATTGGCTCCGCAAATGATTTGGGTTGTTGATTTTGTTGCTGGTCTATTTGGTGTCCAGCTGACCGGAATGACGACTTATATGTTTAATAGTGAACGCTCACTGTTTTTACGTGGACTATCACTATTCCATGGATGGTTACCGTTTTTATTAATATTTCTGGTATGGAAAGTTGGCTATCATTCAAAATCGATAAAATACTACACTGCGATTGCTTGGGGATTAATTATCTTGAGCTTTATTGCTTTCCCTGGTCCACAGGCAGATGCGGCATCAATACCTACACCCGTTAATATCAATTATGTACATGGCTTAAGTGATACCGAAGCGCAATCGTGGATGTCGCCAATGGCATGGTTATTCACACTCATGGGTGGTTTATTTACTGTATTTTACCTCCCAACGCATTTATTACTGAAGCGATTATTTTCTTATAAACCTGCAACCGTAGCCATGTAATCACTTCAAAAATATTTTTAATAAAAACACAGACATTATTGTGAACGCTATGCCGGAGTAATAACACACTCCGGCATAGCGTGTTAATGATGAGATAAAACTAACACTCAATTACGCTGACAACATAGACATGTCATCTATTTCACTTCTTACTCGATCACAAGCGACGCATAAAGCGGCCATGACATTATGGTTAGTTACTGAAGACGTTATCGCAGGACCATTATTTATATGCAGTATCACAACAACCATGATGCTTTTATTTTCCTCTGGCCACAGTTGCACAACCGCACTTTCAATTGTGTGAGTCCATTCTTTTAACACATAGCGCAATCTACTTTCTGCCAACCAGCGTAAATCAGAAGTCCATAAAGATTCATCGCCTTTATGTAGTATGGAAAATGTAGAACTTGTTACGGTCATGATAGGCTCCCTGAAAAGGATGTTGATGGAGACATTTTAACATCATCAACCGATCAGGAACCAATAGAAAAGCGCTATTTGATTCATCGCTTATAGCTATGTTTCTAAAGCTCGCTTATGTTAAGAGGTTTTAAAGAAACATAGAACGACTAGACAATTAGCCGCGACTCATTCATGCTTGAAAGAGGCGTTTAGCTCGCTTCGTTATCGCCACTGTAGCAACATTTGCTAAACGTCGTTCGTTAGAAATGACATAATATCGTTCACGAATACTCTCGCTTCGTCCAATTTCCTCGACATCAAATTGCTTACATACATCATCTGCTATGACACTTGGTGCTATGAACACTCCTTTGCCTGATTTTCCAAAAACTTTCTGTAATGCGCTATCTTGAAATTCGCCAATAATTAGCGGTGAAATCTGGTGCTCTTGAAACCACCCATCTATCTGCTGACGCACGGGTACATCTGGGTGTGGCAACAAAAATGGTTGACCATGTAAAGATTGAGGGAAATTCTTCTTTAGTAACTTGGGTTTTAAAACAGGTGCTGCAAAAAAAGACATCCCCGTTTCACCTAACAAATGATTAAAGCCCTGAATGCCCATATTTGGGGGCAATGGCTGATCGCTCAGCACCGCATCAAGATTGTGAATTGCTAATCCTGCAAATAAACGACGCGATTCATCCTCTAAGCATGATAAATGCAATCCGCCTGAAATTGATAGGGCTGGTTCAATAATTTTATACGCAATCATTTTCGGAACCTGATCACATACGCCAATAGTCATTCGCTGTCTTTCATCACCACCGCCATTAATAAATTCAGTTAATCGACGACTTGTTGAAAATATATCATCGGCATAGGAAGCGATTCCCTCGCCAAGAGAGGTTAATGTCAAATTGCGTCCGCTTTTACTAAAAAGTGGGGCTCCCAGTGCCTCTTCAAAAGCCTTTAATTGCCCGCTAATCGTTGGCTGAGAGACATGTAACCGTTCACAGGCTCGGCTAATGGTGCCTTCGCGTGCCACCACCCAAAAATAACGCAAATGATGGAAGTTTAGTAAGTCTGGATTGATCTGTCGAAGATTCATCGGCTTTTCCTATGTATGAACGATGCGCTTTCGATGCCCACCTACAATATAACTAACTATATCATTCCACATAACCCACAGGAGACCGATATGAATCACCAACGCTCAACCTTAATTCGCTATTCAGGTGATAGCACTTTATGGACTGAACAGCGAAAAAAGCTCGCTGCAACACAACTATGGAAAATAGCAGGGAATTATCAGCATAAAGTTCACGGAGCGATGGTTGCGCTTGAATTAAATTTCCAAAGAAATTTTTTAGTAACGCTTGGCATATTTACCACTGACGGCCAAATACAACTATCCACAGCCATTCATAATAAAGCAGATCTCGCTATAAATAATGCCTGTCAGGATCTGCGTAGTTGTTTTGAACAACCACAATTATGCCCTGCATAACGGATAATATACTCACTAATCACATCACGGAGCTTTTATGTCACATCCAATTTTTCACCTGTTTGGAGATGCTCAGATATGGGAATCGGGCACCCAGGAACAAGCAAAACAACAATGTCTTACCGCCATAAAAAATGCAGGACGGTTTATACGGTGGATACATGTACGCTTAGACCGTGTCTCAAAGCATCATATTTTAGCAACCGTACATTTAGACATCGCACAAAAACCGCTATTAAATTTTACCGTTGTAGACCAATCACCACAATCGGCATTACAGGCCGTATTTACGAAAATAACTCAGCATTACCAACACTATAACAAAGCAAAAAGCGCTTAAGGAGCTTCGTCATGAAAACCTCATTTGTAACAACACCTACTCAATTATCCACATCCACGTTATGGAGAAAACGCTTCTTACGCGGTGGCATGCTAGCCATTATGGTCCTGGCAATTGGCGAAATTCTTTTAGTAAGCAGCCTCTATATTCATGAACCGTTAGCATGGCCATTTATCCTACAAGCAGTCGCCATGTTTCTTGGTGCTTTAAGTGGCTACATTATTGGCGTGCGCAAATTACCTAAACCAATTCCGATTACTCAATCTCACTAAAATACAATCCAATTGTCAGCAGAGCCGGTGTTCGGCTCTGCTGACGCAACAGTATAACTTTTATATCAAGGACGCGCTATGGACATAAATTGGACTGTATTTGCGATTTTTAATGTTGTTATAATCGCACTACTGTTGTTTGATCTTGGGCTTTTCCATCGTAAATCAGCGCCTGTTTCTGTACGCAGCTCATTAATCTGGACGGCAGTCTGGGTGTCGTTAGCCATGGCATTTAACGGTTTAATTTATTTTAAACCCGAATGGTTATTTAATGAACACCAGTTAGCAAAAGCCATTGAGACGGGTGAAGTCATTGCGAGCGCATCTATAGCTGATTTAGGGTTATTGAAAGCCGAACAGTTTTTTGCCGGCTTTCTTATCGAAAAAGCTTTGGCCGTGGACAATTTATTCGTCTTTATGTTAATATTTACGGCCTTTGCCGTGCCCGCTGCCTATCAACATAAATTATTATTTTATGGGATTTTAGGCGCCTTGGTCATGCGCGCTATTTTTATATTCGCTGGAGTTGCAATCATTGATCAATTTACGTGGATGCTCTACTTGTTTGGATTATTCCTGATTTGGACTGGGGTACGTATGTTGATGCCCAAGCCCCCTATGGACCCTAAAAACCATTGGAGCGTTCGCTTTGCTCGACGAATTCTACCTTTTAGCGAACGTTTTGATGGAGATAGATTTATTACCAAGGTAAATGGCAAATGGGTTTTCACCCCACTATTTCTGGTACTGATCATGATTGAGGCAACTGATTTAATTTTTGCGGTTGATTCAATTCCCGCTGTCATCGCAATTAGCAATGATGCCTTTATCGTCTACACTTCAAATGTATTCGCTATTTTAGGATTACGTTCACTTTATTTCTGCCTTGCTGGGTTGGCCCACTATTTACATTATCTCACCTATGGTCTGTCAGCTATCCTGGTGTTTGTTGGATGCAAAATGTTAGCCCATGCAATTCCAGTTACGACCACAGTATTGGACGCATCTGGCTCGTTAGTTACTAGTACTGAACCATTTAAAATGCCTATTTGGATTTCATTAAGTGTCATAATCGGTGTCCTGTCTATAACTATTTTAGCTTCGTATATCCGTTCACGCATAAACCGCATACGCTCAGATAATCATGATTCATCATCTACTGAGAAAAATTCCCGTGAAGACTCAGGCAACAATGACCTGCCATGTACGGTGCCCTAATAACGCACGGTGTTTTAGACTGGAGCTGTAATATCTGACTAAGAAAAATGCTGCTGGTTCGTAGAATCGGTTAACTGGTCACCGTTCATGACTAACCGGCGAGGTATTTTTATGCATAAGATTCTTATGTTACTGTCTTTAGGCCTATTTATTTCAGCCTTACAGGCAGCCGTTGGGCTCACAACTGTTCCCAATCGCGATGTGGTACGGATGACCATCTATAACGCTGTTGATCTCACCTTAGTCCAAGAATCGCGCACGCTGATTTTGAAAAAAGGTTTGAATCGCATTCAATATCAATGGGCCGGGACTTTAATTGATACCACCTCATTAGAATTGCGCTCGCTCAAAAACGCTGCAGATACGGATATCCTTGGCGTTATTTATCCGCCAAACTCCCCTGCTACGCTCATTTGGGAAGTTGAAAGTCGCATCGAAGGTCCGGCGGTTTTTGAAATTAGTTATTTTACCTCGGGGATAAGTTGGAGTGCGGATTATGTTGTCCGTGCATCGCCTGATGAGCGACATGCGGATTTAGAGGGTTGGGTAGGAGTCATTAATAATTCAGGTGAAGATTATCCAAAAGCTGACGTGCGTTTAGTCGTTGGCAGTATTAATCTCATCGAACAGATTCGTGATTTAGCAAGTGGACAATTAATACAAAGAAAGACTGAGCTTGATAAAGAGGCGATCGTTCGATTTGGTCGTGTGGAAAAAATGCTCGAGAAAAGTGATGGTGATGCTCGAGAACTTACGACTAATTGGTATGCATTAGGGGGTGCCGCTCACGGGGGAAAAAAGCCTGATGTCGTCTCGGCCAGATTAGGTGACTATCATATTTTTACCATTTCAGGAGTGCAGAATATTTCGAACGGCACTACCGCTCGCTTCCAAGCAATTACTAATACCAAACCTTTACCTATTGAAGTTTTATATCGTGTTCCATTTATGGAAAACAACGCCAGTAAATTATATCGTTTTATTAACGACAAAGCACATGAATTGCCAAAAGGGCCACTTCCTGACGGACAGTGGCATATTTTTCATGTCACCGATGAACAAAATAAAACCCTCAGTTATAGCGCCACGACCCAACATGTTTACGTACCGCCCGATCAAAAGGTAGAATTACAGCTTGGGGTTGATCCTGGAATTATGGTCTCACAAGAACACTTAACACATGCCGAAACACAACATCATTTTAATAAAGAAGGCAGTGTCGATGCCTGGAACATACATAACAGTTATTCATTTAACTTAGTAAATACTAAATCGATTCCTATATCAGTTGAATTTCTGGTACAGACTGACGGTGACTGGACGATAACAAATTTAACCGGAGAGCGTCGTGATCAATCCACCTATCGTCACCAAGCTCAAGTCGAAGCCGGCACCACACTAGCATTGGGTCCATTTACGGTTTCGGTGCGAACCAGTAATATTGTGGCGGAACCGAAACTACCTAAAATAAATCCGTTACCTACAATCAAAGTAAGTCCATAATAAAAATTCTTATCGCACCAAGTGAGGTATCAGACTCATTGCTATTCGGCTAATCATCGCGTCCCCCCCCCTGGAAAATACGTTTAATCGAAAACAGACTAACCGCAGAGGACGCAGAGAGCGCAGAGGGAATTTATAAAAATATCTTAGCTCATTCCATTGCCTTTAAATGCCAATAAACGGTAATTTTTATAGTAGATTTGTTTAAAACCATCTCTGCGCTCTTTGCGCCCTCTGCGGTTAATTGCCTTTTGGTGAATTTTCAATTTTTCAGTAAATGCCGATTTAAACGAGGTTATTAGCCGAATAGCATTGTATCAGACTCGTGTAAAAAAGTAACCTGCGACTATTATCGCAGGTTACTTTTATGTAAACGTTATTTCTTCGGCTTTTTATGCCGTTGTGGGCGGTAGGGCTTCTTTTCTTGGCCGCCCTTACTACCTTTTTCGAATTTTTTCTTGTCGTCCCATTTTTTGCCGTCTTTCTTTTTACCCGAATCATTGCCTTCGGACCCTTTTTTATCATAGCCTTTTTTGGGTGACGAATCACTAAAGGTTTTAGGCGGTATCTCTTTTTTCGGTGCATCATCTCGCGGGGGCCGTGATTCATCACTGCGAGTTGGACGCGGGCCATCATGTCGTGGCGGGCGATCACTATAATTACGTGGGCCTTCGTCATTATCAGAACGATTAAATCGCTCGTTACGTGGCGGTCGGTTTCCGCTGTAGCCACCACCATAACCACCGCGATCCCGCCCGCGGCCGCGATAACCACCATCTCCACCGCCGCCATAACCACCACTACTGCCACGGTTATAACCACCGCGACCACCACGTTGGTAGCCACCACCACCGCCACCACCGCCGCCACTACCCCGTCCGCCGCCAACAACTGATTCTAAACGGTTACCAGATAAGCCGATGCGATCTGGGCCAGTAATGGCACGTTTAGAGAGCAGCATCGATAGCGCTTTGCAGGCGGCTTCGCTGGGGTCCATTTCTTCACACATTTGTGCAAATAATTCAACAACACCTTCTGCCACTGGTTGTTCGCACAGAGCTTTAATTAATTTTTCGTCTTTTCTTTTATGGACATCTGCTAACGAGGGGATTTCACCATGCACGAATGATGCTTTGATGGCATGTTGAATACGTTTTAATTTACGAAATTCGAATGGCGTTACGAGCGTAATCGCCTTCCCCTTACGACCGGCGCGACCTGTACGGCCAATTCGGTGTACATAACTATCTTGGTCAAATGGCATGTGATAATTAAATACATGTGTCACATCAGAAACGTCTAAACCACGCGCAGCAACATCTGTAGCTACTAATATTTCGATGCGACCCTTTTTAAATGCACCAATAGCGGTTTGACGCTGGCCTTGTTCCATATCGCCATGTAACGCACCCGCTGGATCACCACGTGAAATAAGCGTGGTACATAATTCATCAGCTTCACGTTTGGTACGGCAAAATACGATCGATTTGCCAGGTTCTTCTGCCTCAATTAATCGAACAACAGCGTCTAAGCGTTCACGTTCTTCAATGACATAAAAAAATTGTTCAATGTCAGTTTTAAATTCTGTGGTCGCTGTTAAATTAAGCGTTTGAGGATTGCTTAAAATCTTTTGCGCTAAATGACGAATTTGTGGGGGCATGGTCGCCGAAAACATTAATGTTTGTCGGTCAGCTGGTAAATGTTCAAATATAGCGTGAATATCCTCTAGAAAGCCCATATCGAGCATTTCGTCGGCTTCGTCTAAAATAACCGTATGTGGTTCAAAATTACGTAAATTACCAGATGACAAATGATCCAATAAACGCCCTGGTGTTGCGACTACAATATTAGCGCCGCGGTCAATCATTTCCAATTGACGACGACTTGATTGTCCGCCGTAAACAGCAACGGTTTTTGCTCCGGCGCGATTACCTAATTTATATAATTCATCACTAACTTGCGCTGCTAATTCGCGCGTCGGTGCTATAACTAATACCTGCACGCCCTTTTTCTGAATATCAATTTTATGCATGGCCGGCAATCCAAAAGCCGCCGTTTTTCCGGTTCCGGTTTGTGCCATCGCAATTAAATCAGCACCTTGCAAAACCAGTGGAATGGCCTGGGTTTGAATAGGGCTGGGGATTTTATAACCGGCCGCATTAATGCCGCTGATTATGTCGGGACGCAGACCAAAATCATGGAACGTCTGTGTCGGTGGCTGGTCTTCTGCAGTCATGGGCTTCTCATTGGGCGCCGTGTCATCCACAAAAATTGCGGAAAAGCCAGTGGGTATCTGGTTTACAGCGTCACAACTACCTGAAAATCTCAGTTATTTTCCGGCAAACCGCTCTGCCAGGCGACATTAGCATGCGGTTTCAACGCGTCTTTCACCGCTTTTAGCAGTGTTTCGTCAATTGGTTTAGCTAACAGTGTTAGATTGCGTTCAACTTCTACAGCCGAGCTGATGCCGACTAACGTCGAGGCAATTCCTGGCGTTTGCAATGCGACCTGCAAGGCCAAATCACCCAATTCAACACCTGCGGACTGACAAATAGCAACTGCTTGGCGACACGCTTCTCGCATTGCTGGCGGAGCAGGATGCCATGCTGGGGGACCCTTTGACGACAAAAGTCCCATCGACAGCGGTGAACCATTAATGATGCCGATACCTTTTTCAGCCAGCCACGGAATTTCGTGTGCTAATGATTGATCTAATAATGTTTGCCGACAATAGGATAATATCGCATCAACATGTGCATGAGATAAAACCTGATGAAATATTTTTATTGGATACCCAGTAATACCAATTGCTCGTACTTTCCCAGCTTTTTTTAATGCCTGTAAGGTTGGTATTGCTTCATCTATAACTTGTTGCAAATGAACAAATTCAATATCGTGGCACTGAATAAGATCTATATAGTCGCATCCCAAACGCGCTAAGCTTGCATCGACACTGGCGCGTACGCGCTGAGCCGAAAAATCGAAGGAGGAAATATCATAGCGACCGACTTTGGTCGCTATGATATATTTATCCCGTGGAATGGTTCGCAGACAGTCCCCTAAAATTGTTTCTGAACGCGTTTTTCCATAAAATGGTGAGGTATCAAAATAAGTCATGCCCGCAGCTAAAGCTGCAGCGATTGCAGATTGAGCCGCAGCCATATCCACTTTGCCATATGCTCCGCCTAAGGTAGCGGCGCCAAAGCCAATTATTGGCAATTTTAGACCCGAGACACCTAAATCGCGAGTGGGAATGTGAACCTTCGCATGCTGCATAATACCTTTACTATAATTACCTGAGTCTCCGTTTGCAATCAGAGAAGGTATATCTTTTTTTTGCGCACGATCATACCTTTTTGTTAAATTTTCAAACCACCTTGAGCTAAAAACGCGTACTTTACCAGTGTAATCGTATAAGGGTGCATATACAAAAGCGTGATTATCGACTCGTTTTCCTTTTTAACTGACGCCGTTCTTTAAAATCACATTATTGTCGCTAATACTAATTCCGCCTCATATCATCCGTAATGGCAACAGATT
>JAHEDF010000036.1 GCA_024641365.1 Planctomycetota bacterium
GCCGATACCACTATTGGGTGCCCCCAGCGATCATTCCATGGTTCGTTTTCCTTGCGATTCGTCATATATTCATCGGCAGGATATGATTTCTGCCCAGTGCGAGTCGGTAAGATATTTGCCAGTAATAACATTTTACGGGTATTGAAAGGCGACATGTCGCGCAAGCGAAATTTTTCTGGCCCAATCATTATGTCATTGCCAAGCTGTTTAAGGGGGAATTTTTTACCCCAAGGAAACGCTAAATGGGCATGCCCGCGTTTGCCCCATGTTCCATTTGGAGTAGTACTATTCGGTTTAAAACCAATAGTAGGCAAAAATTCTTTTACTCCCGGTGCGATATCCTCTTCTACAGGCTTCCCAAACGTCATGATGCCACCGAGACCAGGTTCTAAATCGCCTGTTTTAAATTCAGTTTGCTTTTGAATTACATACGTTGCCGAACCTTCATTTTGACCAAGTTGTGCAAGTCCCGTATGAACAGCTTGCATGCGCACTTTGGTATCAGCCAATTTAGCGCGCAGACGCAATTCTGGTACCAAGGTAATAAATAATGCCACTAACACCGACAAAATGCAGATGACGACTAACAATTCCATAAGAGTAAAAGCAAAACGTGATTTGATCATCGTTGATTATCCTTTGCACCATCTTTATCATCATCTTTAAATGTCAGTTGATTTAAATCGCCGGTTAATTCGGTGTCTATTTCTAAATTTTTCCCCGGGTTGACTGCCAAAACGCCATCACGTCCAGCACTCATTACGACATAACTATTATTGGGTCCGGCAACTGTCAAAATTTCATTTTCCCATGCATCGTAAATTGCTAGGCCACCTAAACGATATTTAACCCACGTGTCGCCATTGCTGCCTTGCACCAAATTTATTGGAGTCGTGCCACTCGCCTGGGTTACACATACATACCCTGGTTCGTATTTACCTTTGGTGGTTTTAGAGTCGTGCTGATCTTTCGTGCCGTAATTGGTGTACACTAAACATTCTGTGTTGCCACCAACGCTACGTGATTCAATACCGGTTTGAAATTTATTCGCCTCTAAAGGTAGCGTTGGATCTGCGTTATATATAGCTTTTAAGGAGGCTAATTCAGCCTGAACGTTGGAATTACCAAATAAATAATCGAGCGCCAATTTACTATCAGCCATTAACCCATAAGGAGGCTGAACAACTGTTCCTGAAGAATTTTTATTTTCATCCTGATATTTTGTCGGAATTAACGTGTTCGGGAAAAAAGGATGATCAATGTCTTTGTTTTCATCTGTGTAAGTAACAGCCGATGTTCCGGTAACGGGTGAAATTACCTTCCATGGATCACCTGGATTGGCCGGTTTAGGTGGCATAGGCAACAAACGATATTTGGTTACGACTTTACGCAGTGACTGCAAAACACCAATTTCTTGTCGTAGTCCACCAAATAATAATGGTACACGATCATCCGCAAAACGATCAGTGCCTAATAATAATTTATTTTGCTCACTCGTCATTACAAGCGTAGTCGACAAACCCTTATAGGCTAAACCGGTTGTTGATACCGTTGATCCATCAACACGCTTAAAAGGGAATCGTGGCGCACGGGATCCACTAAATGGATGTTCAGTTGGGCTAATAGCACTGCCTTTAGCAGCGACTGCTAATTCAATACCCTGACGAACGGCTTGAATAATCGTATCGGTTTTTCGTTTTTTGGCATTTTCGCCAAAGGTGCCAACCGCGACTAAAATCATAGCCGCTAATATAGCCATGATAGCGACCACTACCAATAATTCGATCATGGTGAAAGCTAACTGTCGGCGGGCAGGCACCATGTGCAAAACTCCACAATAGTTTATATGATGATTCGGATTAATACATATCCTGGACATTGAGCAGTCCAATTTTATAGATCGCAATCGCGACTTTATATTTAACATCTATAGTTGCGACACCAAAACTTTCTGGTTTTGATCCGCCAACAACACCAACATCTACCGCTTTGGAGGCATTACTAACATCGGTAAAAATAAATCCGGTGCGATATTGATAATACCAGCCAATACTGCTACCGGCAGACATCAGTGTATATGTTAAACTTGATGAAGAGACGGAATCATCCTTAAAGGGTAAAACGCCACTATTAAATTTATACATCCCTGCTGGTCGTTCGCCGCTATAAAATGCGCCTGGACTACTTAAATTCGGTGTGCCATTGGGATATTGGTTGTTAGCATTCGATGCATAACTGTAATCACTGAGCGATTTATCACCATAAACAACCACTGCGTAAGCTGGCTGTATTTTTGATCCACCATCGCTTGGCACAACGACTGCAACACCATAATGTTTAACAACAGGACTACCGCCCGTCGCTTTTGGTTCCGAGTTACTGCGTGCTAATTGCCGTGCCATTGAGCATGCACGTTGAATAGCACTTGCGGCATCGTTTACATTACCCTTTTTAATTGCAGGACCAATAGTTGGCACAACCATTGCCACCAACAATATAACGATAGATACCACCACCATCATTTCGATGGCAGTAAACCCACGTTTCCAAAATGTTTGTTGTAATTGCAGCATGCTCATACTTATTCCCAACTACGAAGATCATCATCGTCCTTGGTAGGGTCCATTTTTGGTTTTTCTTTTGCTGAATCCATAAAAGTGGCATCCCATCTATCAAAGCCTGCTGACCAAATACCCATAGGATCAGTACCGAATTTTTTAGCTTTAAATTCAATGCGTAATGGTTGTTTCCAGGCATCAACTAAAATGCCGCGTTTATTAACAAAGCTTTTATGCACTGTTGGTGAAGCCATATTTATGAAACCAGTATAGCCCGAAGCGAGTACTTCTTTCGGGAAATTCGCATCAAATGTTTTTGACTTATCATTATTCCAAGGCTCATTATTCCATTCAGATTCTATGGTCATTTGCACATCTAAATTTTGTCCGGCAGTAACTGCATCTCGATAATTTTTATCATGCTCAACGCGGCTTCCCGGGGTGTATCCATCAATAGAATAAAAGCGTAAATTTTTATCGTTTTGCGTTGGAATATCTGGGCCTTTTTGGTGATTTAAATTCCACATATGATAGGTTTTTAATTCAGGTGCTGCGCCAGCTGCTGCGGTATTCCAGGTCCATGTCTTTAATTGATAGGTCGACATGGCGGTAACCACCGCACTAATTAAGGCTTTGGTGGCGTTAATATCGACTTGTTTACGCACTGATTTGTAAACGGGAAAACCAATCCCTGCCAAGGCGGCAATAACCGTGATTACAACAATTAATTCAACAAAGGTGAATCCACGGCGGGTCGGTTGTATATGCAGCATGCTTACCCCCAGAGGCCAGCAATGTGAGTTCCACCAATAATCAGAGCAACCCCTAATGCACGACACACAAGAACCTCCCCATCACCCACTGCGAGTCGGCGCCGTAACATCCATTGGATAATTCCAGCTTCCAGGCGCAGTAATGGGCGCGCTGCTATCAGCAATGCACCGCCACAGAGCATGGCAATAAGTGCCAATGACCACATCGGCACGACATCATGTAAAATCCATTTCATATTATCTGCTAAAATGACACCCATTGCTACGAAGCAGACCATAACCACAGCTGCCACAACATGCATAACGCTGACTTGTACTTCGCGTTTGGGGATAGTGGTGGGCAAATGGTAACGAATGCGATCGGCTAATTCGGCAGGATCTGAAGTGACGGTTCGTTCTACATGCGCTTTCAATAACTGGTCTAATTGATCGAGCTGTTGTGACGCTGCTAAAAGGCTTGGTTGTTGTGCTAGCAAATGCTCAATACCTGCTGCTTCCGCCTGGGTTAATTCGCCATCGTGAAAGCGTTGTAATAATCGGTCATTTGGTTGCATAAGCTACTCACATTACTCACTCTTGTGGACGCCACGGGCAATCGGTATCCGGACATACCATTAACTTGCCTGTAGACTTACATTTACACGTGCCCTCACCACTATCGTTGCATCATAAATGCAGCAATGTCAAACGGCTATGATCACAACCATGACTTGGCTAACTGATTGATTTGGCTATTTTCGGCAGGTATCTGCGCGGATTACTGTATTTTACAAGGGGATTCTGGCTTATTTGTCGCCTGTAACACACTTGGCACACTGTCTCAGGAGCGTCCTTATGGGTTTCATTTCTACGCTTAAAGCAATCGGAGTAGTCGCCGTTATTCGCGGAAATAGCGCTGATCACGCAGTTGCCATAGCCGATGCACTCATGAAGGGCGGCATCTGGGGTATCGAAATCACTTATTCCACCCCTGATTGTTGTGAAGCTATCAAACGCGTCGCGGCTAATGCTCCTCGCCAAGCTGCCATAGGCGTTGGCACGGTTTTATCGGTTAAACAACTGGAAGACGCGCAGATAGCTGGGGCAACTTATGCTGTTTCTCCACATTTTGATCCGGTTTTGTTAGCTGCAGCACAGACACAAAAACTACCCATGTTGGCCGGAGCCGTCACCCCAACCGAAATTGTGGCGGCATGGCAAGCTGGCGCGTCCTGCATAAAATTGTTTCCTGGGAGCTTGGTAGGCGTCGAGTATGTTAAAGCCCTCCAAGGCCCTTTGCCGCATATTCCATTGATGCCAACTGGGGGCGTTTCGCTTGAAAATATGCATGATTGGTTCGCTGCTGGCGTCGTAGCGGTCGGGATGGGAGGCAATTTAGCAAAAGGTTCGATGGCTGAGATCGAACAAGCTGCTCGCGCCGTACGCGCGCAGTTTGAGGCGCGTTCAATCGCAAGGTAAAGTCCGTGCGTGCTTCATTTATGGCTCGAAAGCCCCTCCATTTAGGGGTGATTTTTCACTCTTTAATATAAAAATATCCCCGAACACGTTGTCCTCTTCCTGCAGGGCGTACCCGCACTAACGTAATCGCGCTTATGACTGCTCCCGTTCGAGATTCCGCTCAACCCCCTGCTGGTTATGCCATACGCCACCTGCGTCGTGATATTCAAGACATGGCTGGATACACGCCTGGGGAACAAATAAATAAATGCATTAAACTCAATACAAATGAAAGTGCATTTCCTCCATCGCCGCGTGTGCTTTCTGTTTTAAAGCAAATCGCAAATGATGAGATACGATTATATCCTGATCCCGTCTCGCGCGCTTTACGTTTGGCGGCTGCATCTCGATTTGATGTCAGTCCCGACCACGTGCTTGCGGGTAATGGATCCGACGATTGTTTGACGATAATTTATCGCGCATTTTTATCTCCAGGTGATCGCGTTGCCTGTCCGTGGCCAACCTACGGATTATATGATACCTTAGCCACTCTCCAAGGTGTTGAATTAGTGCATGTCGATTATCGTATGGATAAAGACACCTGGCATCTCCCAAGTTTTTTGGCGAAACAAGGCGCTAAAGTTGTTTTACTCGCAAATCCCAATAATCCCTCAGCTACTTTAACGCCGATTGAACATATTAAACAATTGGCTTATGAATTAGATGGTATTTTAGTCGTTGATGAAGCTTATATCGATTTTGCTCCCGATGGATCCAGTATGTTGCCGCATTTAGCAAGCCACGCTAATGTGCTGGTTTTGCGTACTTTTTCTAAAAGCTACAGTATGGCTGGAGCTCGTTTAGGGTTATTATTTGGTCATCCCGATTTAATTAAACAATTAATGAAGGTAAAAGACAGCTACAATGTTAATGTTATTTCTCAGGCCATGGGTGTTGCTGCTTTAGAAGACCGCGACCATCACCGTCAATTAGTGACAGGGATTTTAGAAGAGCGCGCACGTTTAGAACAACAACTCAAGGCATTTGGTTGGACGTGGCCAACATCGGCAGGTAATTTTTTATTATGTCAGGTTGGACCTCGCGCTGGCGATATTTATAAAACCTTAAAAGAGCGCGGTATTTTAGTACGTTGGTGGGATCGCCCGGTGCTTAGTGAAAAATTACGCATTACTGTTGGGCTGCCTGAACAAAACGACCTATTAATTAAAAATTTGAAAGAATTGGTATGAACGCAGATGTGCAGACGCGTCCACTGACTATTCTTGGTTCCACCGGATCAATTGGTGTCAGCACGCTTTCAGTCGCTGCGCATTTACAAATTCCTATTTATGCCCTTAGCGCGCACAGCAAAGTCGACCTCTTGGCAGAGCAGGCCCGTACACACCAAGCGCAAATTGCGGTAATTGGTGATGAAAATAAATACCAACAACTGAAAGAAGCGCTTCACGGCACTGGTATTGAGGCGGCAGCAGGTACGGCTGCGCTAAACGACATTGCCGCTGCCCCACACGTTGGCGCGGTAATGACGGCAATTGTGGGTGCTGCTGGGTTACCGGCAACACTCGCTGCGGTGCGAGCAGGAAAACGCTTATGCATCGCTAATAAAGAGCCTTTAGTTATGGCTGGTGATTTAATTATGGCCGAGGCAATACGCAGCGGCGCTACCATTTTGCCCGTCGACAGTGAACACAGTGCCATTTTTCAATGTCTAGAAAACCATAAAAGTTCAGAAGTAAAAGAAATTATCTTAACCGCTTCAGGCGGGCCGTTTCGCACCGTGCATGATTTATCACAGGTGACTCGCGAACAGGCACTTAAACATCCAACCTGGTCAATGGGGCCAAAAATTACAGTCGATTCAGCGACATTAATGAATAAAAGTTTAGAAGTAATTGAAGCGCGCTGGTTATTCGGCGTCGAACCACAACGCATTCGCGTTATTATTCATCCGCAAAGTGTCGTGCATAGCATGGTGACCTATCGTGATGGATCGGTCATGGCGCAATTAGGTTTACCTGATATGCGTGTCCCAATTCAATATGCCTTAACCTATCCGCATCATGTGAGTGGAGAAGTTCCTGCTCCTGATTTTTCTCAGTTAGCTGCACTGACATTCGAAGAACCAGATACCAAACGTTTTCCCTCTTTATCCATGGCGTACGATGCCGCCCAACGTGGCGGATTGGCACCGGCAGTAATGAATGCCGCCAACGAAATGGCGGTCGCATCTTTCTTAGCCGGTAAATCTCGTTTTCTTGATATTTTTCATACCATTGAAAAAGCGCTCGCATTAACCCCATCTACTACGCAACCATCATTAGATGATATTATCTGTGCAGATGCTGACGTACGAGCACGATTGGCAAGCTAATGGTAATTAAACGTATTTTATTGTTAGCCAAAACACCGCTGACAGAGCGTTTAGAACCCAGTATTTTGGCGCGCTTAGCACGCGGTGGCGCTGTCCATTTAGAGCGTCTTCAAATAGCTACAGAAACCCATCTACATACGTTACGAATTGTCCGAGAAACAATTAGCGCACATCGGATCAATGAAAAGAAAGTCCAGAATTTACATAACGATGATGCCATTGGAAAAGATTTAATAATTACGGTCGGTGGTGATGGCACCGTATTAACTGCTAATGCCCTCGACTCAGATATTCCCATGATAACGGTTAACTCAGATCCAAATGGATCTGTCGGTATGTATACGCGCTGCACTGCTGATAATTTTCCCGCGTTATTTAAGGCCTACTTAGCAGGCACTGCCGTATCTGAAGCCATACCTCGCTTACATATGTCCATTGATAAAGGCACGCCCCGAGCCATTTTAAATGAGTGTCTTTTTGCTTCCGCAAATCCCGCCGCTATGAGTCGCTATGTGCTCATTGCTGGTGACAAACAAGAATCACAACGATCGAGCGGCGTATGGGTGGCAACGGCAGCTGGTAGTACTGCCGCAATTCGCAGTGCTGGAGCTGAGCCAATGGATGCACACAATTCTGCATTGTTATTTCAAGTGCGAGAACCTTTTCAGGGGCGCGCACCGATGACATTACTGAGTGGACTGCAACAGCCACCAACTGGTTTATCACTGATGCCAGCTATGCCAGGAATAGCGGTATTTGTTGATGGACCACATTTTAAACGCAATGTTCCACCTGGCAGTGTGGTTACTTTTTCGGCGAGCCCCAAACCATTACAATTATTAGGTCTGCCTCAGTAATTTAAATTCCAGCGCGCGCACCTAATTTCGTTGCCTTGGGTATGACAATCATTTGCCACAACACACTTATGGCTGCCATTGCGATCATAAAGACACTTAATCCTTTAATGCCGCCCAAGACAAATGACATAAAACAGCCAGCCAATAATGGTCCCAATGTATTACCAATTCCTAAAAATAATTCATGAAATGAAGCTGCTCTCCCTACGCCTGCTGGTAAACGTAAACTGTAATAAATGCTGCCAACATACGAGGCACCAAATCCAGTACCTATCAAACATCCGCCTACAGCAATTAACCAAGCATCAAACCAGCCCATAAACGCAATTGCCAATAAACAGCCACCGCCGATTAAAAAACCAATTTGACACCAATACAACGACCACGGTCGCAAAATCCACCCGGTCCACGAACCGAGTATAATAAATACGGCTAAATAGCTGCCAGAATAAAACATTAAGGCAATACTTGCCAAATTCGTTGCCTCACTAACGGGCATGCGCACCGATAACCCTTTTTGTATTTGTGTGATTAATGCCATGCACATAATACAAGCAATAAATAAATTAACACGATACATCAGCGTTAATAATGGTAGGGCGGCATGCGGCGCACGATCTGGGGCGACTACGGCCACCGATTGTTGTGGTAAATTACGATAGCGCCACAAACCAATAACTACTAAAATAAATGCTGTTGCGGCCGTACCATAACCAACAATGCGTGGTGCTTCATCGAGCACACCAAAACTAAAAAAAGCCAGCAAATTACCTATCGCCCAACCAATATTATAACGCCGAATTTTTTTATGTAATAATGGTGGCGGTCCACCTGCTGCACCTTCTGCATCTGAAAATAAACCAGCCGAACCTGGGAAAAATAATGCGGCACCACCCATACTTGCCATAACAGCAATGACAGTCGCTGCGGGATGATCAGTTATTACCGCACACATGCAGCCAGCGACACCTAAACTTGCACCTAAAAGACCGCTGCGAGCACGTCCCCATTTGTCTGCTAATCTGCCACCAATTGTTACCACTCCTCCATAACATAAATTCGCTACGGTCGTAACGACGCCAATTGAAAACGCAGACCATTCCCATGTAGTCCACCACGTCGTTCCCAACATTAATGCGAGAATACTACCAAGCGCTATTAACGCATTAAAGCATTGCAGTGCGATGAGTGGAGGCGGTTGCACGAGCCTGATACCGTCGTTGTCGGCGCAAAAGCGCAAGACCGTTCAACGCTGACGCTCATCGCATTCCATTCAAAACTATAGACATATTCACCTTTGATATAAGACCAACTGAAGTTCTGTTTTCCTGGTTGGGATTGGTATTGTCAGTGAAAACTTAAGACCTGTTACAAAACAGAAATGATAAACGAGTTCCTGTCTAAAAGAACAGGATTGTCACCAATCGCGGTTGTGGTTTGTAAACTGACCATATTACTTTTTAGTTTACTCACCTTCCTAATAAAAACCCCTATTAGCAAATTGCAGTGATTATTTAATTTACTTAACGTAATGAGATAAGCCCATATTGAAATGCCGTTCGTAGATGCTCTTTGTTGATCAGGCGATAAATACATCGGTAAGATTAAGTGAGGCTTTCGTTGCTAAGCGGGGCTGAAATGTGTCAATTTGTATAACCGTATTTTAAAAACTTATTGCACTAGCGGCATGGGCTAAATCGACATGTAAGCGCATTGGGCATATTCAATCAAAGCTGAGCGATCCCCACTCTGACCCGACCGGCCGACGTCCTGCCAACTGCTAAAAACCTCCTTTTTCGTCCAGCTTTAGAGGCCTATACAGCGGATGCCACAGTCCTAGGCACTACGTCAGGTTCCAATCCACCAGGGGCTTGTGTCTCACGCCGCTTCCCTTCAAGTGGGCAGGTCATGATCCTTGGCCTCATCAGTGATATTCACGGAAACCTGTCGGCATTAAATCAGGTGTTAGCTGACATGGAAGAAAACGGCGCAGAGCGGGTCATCTGCTTGGGCGATGTGGTCGGATACGGCCCATACCCCGGAGAATGCTTGGATTTAGTGCGCCGCTGTGGTGCTGTACTGATGGGAAATCACGAAGAAGCATTATTATTTGGTGCAGAAAATTTTAATCCGCGTGCGAAGCGAGCGATTGATTGGACGCGCGACCATCTAAAGTCAGCAGGTGATGAAGTCACCCGCAAAAATCGCTGGCAAATTTTACAAAATTTACAATTACATGCGCAAGATGGGCCCTATTTATTTACCCATGCAAGCCCACGGCAACCAACGCGTGAATATGTCATGCCGCGCGACATTGCGAATCCGGCAAAAATGCAGGAAATTTTTGCGCTCATTCAACATGTCTGTTTTGTTGGACATACACACATACCAGGTGTATTTTTAGAAGACCTTACCTTTACACCACCAACTGACTTATGGGGACACGCTTATTTTGTCGAACCAGGTGAAAAGGCATTGATCAATATTGGTTCGGTTGGCCAGCCCCGCGATGGGGATACCCGCGCATCCTATTGTTTACTTGATACCGAAGTGTCGGCTCCACGGGTGGTTTTTAGGCGCGTGGAATACGACGTCGAATCAACAGCCAAGGCCATTGAGGCAAATAGTTACCTCGACAATTACCTAGCTGAACGACTACGCGTTGGTCGCTAACGGATCAGACTCCCAGCAAAGTTGCGTTTCCTGACTCCCAAACGCATAAATCTGCATGTGAGTTCACCCATGAGCGACTGAGACATAAGTCGGTTCATTTCCCGTGGTCCACAAATGATCGCTGGGAATCTGCCTTTTCGTTTATCAAAAATACCGTCATTTGAGCTTCGAAGAATAACGTAAACCCTAACCTATCCTGTGGTTGTCCGTTTCGTAGCGGATAGTAACGTAGGGATTCGATGGATTCCAGGGTACCCAAATCACGACCGAGCGGAAATCGCTTAAAGCCCCTCAGTTCATCTAAGGGGCCGCCCATCGTTCAGTTAATTAAACAAAAATTATCGAACGAACCATCTTGGGGCTACTTTGCTTTAAATGGTAAATGGATTTGCCCCTATTGTTTGTCTTCTGTAAATAAACGCTCAGGTCGTAGTCGCGAAGATTCCATTTCTGTTCATTTAGATACATGCCGTGGGTTTGGAAATGGACATGGACAAATACAACAAGTCGAAGTCATTGCACGCAGGCAACAATTTGAAAATTTAATACATCTTGCTGATTCAGACCCTGCGTGGCGCGTCTATGATCAAACCGGTTCATGGTATTGTCCTGCTTGTTTAGATCGCATAGCGAGTGTGCGCATTCAAGGTGGTCAATTAACGAGTTTCGTTTACCAAGCGATGGCTGAACATTTAAGTCGTTGCGGAGCCTATTTACGTGGAGCGCGGCCAAGCCCTGAAGACGTACAACGTGCACGTGATCGTGCCATTCGCTTTCCAGCACTGCTACAAACATTGCAGCAAAATTTACAATTTCCTTCGTGGCGCTATTTAGACGCCATGGGATTATGGGTGTGCCCATGTTGTCTAAAACATGTACCGCGTGTTCGCATCGCGAAAGACACTGATTGGGGTCGAGCACCCGAACATATTGCCCAACATTTATTGCAAGAATGCGCCGCTTACGCCAACGATCCTAATGCAGTGCAACCGGAAAATGTTGTGCGCGACGCAGCAGCTGCATCTGTGCCAGTCATGCAACCATCTGGCCTACAACGCACACCGCTCCCAGGAGGCATGGTGTCGCCTCCTTCTAATCGCACACCAGCACTTGGTAACTCAATTCCTCAAGCTCGTTCGGCCACACCCTCTGGCAATGTGCGCATCGATCCAGGAATGACACCACCAATTGCTAAACCAATTACTGGCAGTGGTCGGTATCCTCTAACGCCGCCTGGCACATCACGTTTTCCATCTGGACATACTCCTATAGGAATGCGCCGCACCGATACGACTCCGACTGGTGCGCCACCTGTTAATGCACCGCATACAAATACACCAACTAACGATAATACACCGAAATGGTCACCACCCAAAGGGTCAGCATCAATTTCACCGCCCATCAATAAGGCGCCTGAATCAGATCAGAAAAAAAATAATAAAGATGATACCTTATTCGGTAAATTGCCTGAGGACTTCTTAAATGCGACTTCGTTAGGTGGACTTGATGAAGCAAATGACGGCCATGACAGCATAGAGCCAGCAATTAGTCTCCCTGCTGACGATAATACTAGTTCAGATAGTGATGAAGAACGACAGGCATTTAACTGGATGGATGAAGCCGAAAACCATGAACCAGATTCTGTTTCAATTCCCACCCCAGAACGCACCGACATGATCAAAGCTGTTGCGGTACAACAGGGATTAATGCAAAAACCGCCCGACATTCCTGGGTATTCGTTTGGCGCATGTTATGAAGCCTGTTCCGATATTAGTGGTGATTTTTATCAATTTATTCGCTTACCAGATGGGCGGGTCGGCTTTGCTTTAGGTGACGTCAGTGGGCATGGTGTGCAAGCTGGTCTTATTATGTCCATGGCGAAGAAGACATTCGAAATTTATGCTTCTATGGGCATGTCTCCTGCAGAAACACTGAGTAAGGTTAATGATTCGATTGCTCGTGATTTAGGTGGAAAATTATTTATTTCTATGGTGTATGCCTTGCTGGATCCGACACAGCGCACCATAACCTGGGCACGCGCCGGACATAATCCAAGCATACGTTTTAATCCTGATGATGGTGAAATCGAAGAAATAAAACCTCCGGGTATGGTCGTTGGCATGAAGAGTGGCCCTATGTTCGCAAATAGTATAAAAGAACAAGTGACAAGCGTTCGCTCTGGTGATATTATTTTACTCTATACGGATGGCATCACTGAAACTATGAATTTACAACAAGAGGAATTTGAAACAGATCGCCTTTTTGATGTCATTAAAAAATTCGGCTCAGAAGGCCCTGATGTATTAGTAAGTCGTATTATGGAAATTATTCGTCACTTCCGTGGCCCCCAACCACCTAGTGATGATGCGACTTTACTCGCTTTGCGTGTGGATTAATTTTATGCGTAAATTATTCACTAATACAATTTTAAATCAGCGTTTATGCTTCGCGCAATTCCATGTGCCAACTTGGAGACTGTACTTGTGAAATTAGAAATGGCTGCATTAACCCACCGCGGTCGTGTGCGAGACCACAACGAAGATTCGTTGTATTTTGATATTCGAGACCGTGTCATGATTGTTTGTGATGGCATGGGTGGACACGCTGGCGGACACATTGCCAGTGAATTAGCCGTCCAAGTTGTTTCGAATGGTTTGCGACAATTACGGGCAGCTGACTGGAATGATGAAGATCGTGTCATCGATTCAATGAAGGCGGCGGTATTCGGTGCCAATGATCATATTTTAAGTCGCTCGCGTGTTGAGGTCGAATTATCAGATATGGGTACGACGATAGTTGGCTGTGCCTTTATGAAAGATCGTGTCATCACAGTTAATGTTGGTGATAGCAGAATTTATCGCATTAGCACAGACACGATCGAGCAAGTGAGTGAAGATCATAGTTTAGTTGCCGAGCGTATACGTGCCGGATTACTTGACCCTGATAGCGATGAAGCTGCTTTATTAGGAAATATTGTGACACGTGCTTTAGGCATGGAACAGGTCACTATTGATATCACTGTTGAAGATTTAGTAGCAGGCGACGTCTATTTATTATGCAGCGATGGTTTATCAGACCTCGTCACTGATGAGGACATGTTTCATATTGTTGATCAAAGTGGTAATTTAGAGCAAGCCTGTATCGCCTTAGTTGATCTCGCTAATCAACGTGGTGGCATTGATAATATTACTGTCGCTTTAGCACGCGCACTCCACTAATATTTTCATGAGGTTTTCGTGACTACACCCAGGCCATCTTTAACGCTGGATGCTGACTCATCTGCACTATTGCTTATTGATGTGCAAGATCGTTTTTTATCAGCCGTTCCTGCCATTGCAGAAGATCAATCAGTTGGACGTAATTGCCGCATGTTGTTAACGGCTGCTTCCATGCTTTCTGTTCCACAATTAATTTCCGAACAATATCCAAAAGGATTGGGGACAACATTACCGCATTTAATAACTGCTGCTCCTACTGCTCCGCGAATCGCAAAAATGCATTTCAGCTGCGCCGAAGAGCCCGTATTACAACAAGCAATTGATGGGCTTGGACGTCGACAAATGGTCATTTGCGGGATAGAGGCGCATGTCTGTGTACTCACAACCGTTGCTGATTTAATGAGCCGTAATTATCAGGTGGTCGTAGCTGGCGATGCGATAGCTAGCCGCAACCCTGAGCATGTAACAATGGCAACTGTTGCGATGCGCGATTTAGGCGCTCTCGTACTGCCTTGTGAAAGTATCATTATGCGTTGGCAACGACGTGCTGGAATCGGTTGCTTTAAAGCGCTTTCTCAATTGATCCGTTAAACTCAATCGTCGTTTGTAACATCGCATTTAATTCACTCGCGCTAATTTCTCGCATGTGCCCTGAGGTTAAATCATGCGGTAACACTAAATTACCGATGCGATCACGATGTAATTGAATAACTTCTCCGCCTAGCGCTGCAATCATACGACGCACTTGATGATAACGGCCTTCATGCAAATGCAGTGTGGCTAATCCATTGCCATCATCATCCTCGCCATCTAATTCTAATAATGCAGGGATTGTCGGCTTAGGGTCCCCCTCTAATAACATCCCTTTTGCACAACGTTTTACTGCATGTGCTGATAATTTCCCTTTGTAGGTTATACGATAACGTTTCTCTAAATGTTTACGTGGATTGGTGAGCGCGTGAATTAAATTACCGTCAGATGTCAGCACTAATAATCCGCTGGTGTCTCGATCAAGGCGACCCGCAGTTTCCATTGGCAAATGTTCATAGGCAGCTGGTAATAATTCTTCTACTAAAGGTGCTTCATTTGGGTCGTGACTACATGCATATCCGATTGGTTTATTAAATAGTAACGTCGCAGTCGTTACTCCCT
>JAHEDF010000037.1 GCA_024641365.1 Planctomycetota bacterium
AGGCTTTTGGTGCGCCTTATCGCACCAAAAGCCTGCCATCGATCGCCTTGATCAATCCATTCAAACCACCACAGCATAGGCATGCCCGCATTGCCACTCACCATCGCTGACCAACCAGCAGATGCTAATTCAGCAATTAATTCAGGTGAAGAACCACCTTGCGATGTGCCACCAAATTCTGTTACCCAAACAGGTTTATTAAATTTTCCCAACCCACGATTCGGATCTAACATGCCAAAATAAATTAAATCAACTAAGGTGTTATTACGCGACGCTGATCGTCCCCCACTATGATAGGCATCAATGCAAATGTAATCAATTCCAGGCAAGCTGCATATTTCTGGATATGGTTTTCGATAATCTCCCGACCAATGCGTGGTAATACCATGTTTATAGCTATCAATTTCCCTCATATGCGCTGCGGCGCGTTCATGCCATAAACTACGCGTCTTCACTCGCTGTTCATAGCTTGCGATTGGTGGTAAATTAGTTGAAAATCCGCTACGTTGTCGATCTCCCATAGCCGTTAAATTAATTTCTGAATATAATTTCCATCCTAATACCGCTGGGTGATCAGCATACCGAGCGACTAAATAGCGTCGCAAATTAGCCTGGCCAACATAAGCCTGTTCTTCATAAAATAATTGGTACGGCTCTATAAATGGCCCGCCATTTTCTTTATTCCAAGGGTTATCTTTCCATTCGCGATCATTACTGGGAGATGCTTGCCCATGATTATTAATAACTAAATTAATACGAATACCATTGGCGTACGCATCATCTAATATGCGATCCATTTTTGCCGCATGAAACTGATTATAGCGACCAACACCCCCATAACCCGGCCAATCAGCGTTCCATTCCAACGCGGTGTTCCAACTCGACATCCATATTTCCGTCGCATTTCCCCCGGCCCCAGCCAGCCGCTTAAATTGTGCCGCATAAGCTTCGGTTCCTCGCTCTGGTGTTAAAATAGTACCTAAGCGCTGACGACTACGCTCATCAAAAGTTGAATGTAAATTAACGCCAATTGGCCAATACCATTTTTTACCAACGCGAAAGAATCGAACATCTTGTTCATCATTTCTTACATAATCATCCCATGTGTGGCCTTCTACATGAATTGAAGGCATGGTAATGGTTATTTTTTTCTCATTATTCCAGGTCGCTTCTAAATGTCCGGTCCAAAGACCTGGTTCTGGTGGTCGCCAACGAATTGCGAAATGACACGCCCCGATTGGTATGCCAATTTGTTTATCGCCACGATCGACCAATGCGGTTGGTTCTAGTGCAAAACCTGGTATGCGTATTTCTTGGCCACTTGGACTTTTGAAAACGGCATCCAACGAAAATTCTTGTGGATCATATGGATTACTTGGAAAAGGAACTGGTTTTACTAAGGCAGTCCACCGTGCTCCAGTCGTAATATGAATGTCGCCATGATTATTTTGCTGTTCATAATGTAAATCTTGCAGTCGGTAGATATTTTGTTGTTGATTTATTTGAACCGGGTCACTGTCCTTTTCTTGATCTCTCATCATGACTTGTTTCATATCACTGACAGTTAGCGGTGTTGATACGGGTTGCATCGACCACATAAATAATCCAGCCTGTGTTGTTGCACTTTGTGCAACGCTATCCCATGCACCGCGATGCGGTTCACCACGCATATGCGTTGATGGATTAATCGGAATGGAAATATAATTAATACCAGGCCGTATTGGCGATGGTGCATTGCATTGGTACCAACGTCCATGTCGATCTGCGACAAATCCGCCAATGCCTATATTACTTGGTATATCATGTGGGGCAAAAACGACTGCTCGTAATTCACATGGACCAGATTTTACTGTTCCAGACAATGGCAGCACGGTGGTCAGTGGTGCTCGCAAATTTACAGTAATACCATCCGTGGGTACCTGAGTGGCATTATTTTGCGCGCTTATAGTTATATCGTTTTCTGCTGGCTTCTGCTCACCAGCAGCAAGTTCCTGGGCCACAAAGAAGACCCACAAGCAAGCCCAAAACATGACTATACGCATCAACGCTCTACCTGATATCTCATCCGATCACCTGGCAAGGAACTTGCACGTCTTTTGCTGAAACGAATAGACAACCGACCGTTTCACTGCCAAACCATACGGCACATTTTAATGCGTTTTCAGCCCCATCCTTGCACATGAGCCATTGGTTAGAATAGGCGATTCAGGCCGTTTAAAGCCGCTACGCGGTACGCCTCTGCCATGGTCGGATAATTAAATGTCGTATGGATAAAATACTTCAAATTATTCCCAGGTGCTGGCTGTGCCATAATAGCTTGTCCAATGTGAATAATTTCACTCGCCTGATCACCAAAACAATGAATACCTAATACTTCTAACGTTTCACGATGGAATAATAATTTCAGCATCCCAACTGGTTGTCCACTAATTTGCGCGCGAGCTAAACTGCGAAACATCGAATGACCGACTTCATAAGGTATTTTCGCCGCCGTTAATTCGCGCTCATTGCGACCTAATGAACTAATTTCAGGTGAGGTGTAAATACCCGTTGGAATAACGCGCGCTAAAGCTTCATCACCATGACCATGTACAATATGCGTCGCCGCATAACGACCTTGGTCATAGGCGGCACTCGCTAAGCTTGGTGGTCCAATAACATCGCCAACAGCATAAATATTTGCAACTGGTGTTTGAAAATCATCACTGACTTTTATTTGACCACGTTCATTCGGTTGAATACCAATACTTTCTAATCCCATACCACGAGAATTCCCCATACGTCCATTTGCCCATAACAATACGTCGGTTTTTATCACTTTACCCGATTCAAGGTGTAAAATTACACCATCTTGTATACCTTCTACTTTTTGAAAATTTTCATTATGCCGTAACAAGACACCTTGTTCTCGTAAATGATAGCTGAGGGCATCAATAATTTCATCGTCTAAAAATGCCAATAATTTATCACGGCTATTTACTAAATTTACCTTTAAACCAAGACTCCTAAAAATCGATGCGTATTCACAGCCAATCACGCCTGCACCATAAATGGTTATCGATTTCGGCATGAAACCCATCGTTAAAATCGTGTCGCTATCAAATATACGTGTGTGTGTAAAGTCGACATTTGGTGGACGATACGGTCGAGATCCAGTCGCTACGACAAAATGATCGGCCGAAAAAGTTTCTGACGTGCCATGATTGTCATTTACTTCAATCGTCTTGGTATCTAAAAACTTTGCATGTCCATTTATCAGACGAACATGATTGCGATCATAAAAAGTACTACGCATGGAAACTTGCTTACGAATCACACCTTCGGCATGACGTAACAATTGTGGAAAAGTAATTTCTAATTTATCAGATACATGACTAAATAGCGGGTTGTTTTTTACGTTTAAAATTCCTTGTACCGATTGACGTAACGCTTTACTCGGAATCGTCCCCCAATGCGTGCAACCTCCACCCACTTCACGATACACTTCAACTATGGCCACGGATTTGCCATTTTTTGCTGCCTGCATGGCAGCGCCTTCCCCACCTGGACCACTCCCAATCACGATAACATCAAAGTGTGCACCAACCATGAACAGCTCCTCAACTGGTTTTACTTTAGAAGCCAATTGAGCAGATGCCACCCATCACTAATAGCATACTGTTGCAACAGCGGCTCACCTGAATCAGATATTAAATAAACAATAACAATTTGTATAAAATTATCGTTCAAAGAACGCGGGATCACGATCAGCAAATACCCAAACTTTTTCTCCGGTAATTACCAACAATGGTTCATCACCTGCACTAAATGCCATCTGTTTGCCTGTTAATTTTTGCAACGTTGAAACACCGCGTTGCCATTTTTTTCCACCGTCATCACTGCGCAATAATCCTAGTTGTGGATGCAGAACGTACACACGCTGACCATTGTTAGGATGAACAACTCGTGCACTGGGAATAAATGATTCATTGTTAAATATTTCAGCCGCTAAGGGCTGTGGTTCAGTCAAGGTTTTTTGCGTAATATTATGTGATTCTTCAACCTGTGGTGTGCCACCATTTGGTTTGGTTTGTGATTCTGTCACTGCAGTTTTTTTAGGTTCCGTTTTATTTTCTTTTACTTCCTCAATTACTGCTTGTGTGTTCGGATCGTGCCATGCGAGTCCAGGCACAGCTACTTCCCACAACAAAGCCCGTAAGCGGGCCGCAATCGCCTCAGGTTTTTTTGCTGCTTCCTCCGCTGCCAGGGCGGCTGCTTTTGCCACGGCGTCCGCAGCGTCGGCAGCCTCAATATGTTGCATGCGGTCTAGGCGTATTTTTTTTACGGCTGCATTAATTGCATCGGTGGTCGGAGCTAATTGCTCCAATTGATTTCGCGCCGCTACAAAATCTTTCTGTTCAATATATTGGTCAGCTCGATGCAACACCGCGATTGCTTCAGCCGCAGCGAGGCGCGGGTCGGCAACATTTTTTTCTACACTGGAGCGACCAACGACAAACATCGCCACGCCCCAAGCAAATCCACCGATTAACACGATTACTAAGGTGACGGCCGAAACCGATAAGCGACGTGGTGGTGCAATAGGAACAGGCGCATCAGCAACAGGCATACCCTGATTCCATACACTTAGGAGCAATTGCAAGCACGGCTCCACCTACAATGGGATAAATGGCAGCTCGCGCTAACGCGGCTTTCCGAGTTCTCAGTTATTGGCGAACAATCCGCACCAAATATTTCACATCACCAGTATAAGCAGAGGAAAAGTCATTGGGGTTGCCACCGCCACCACCGGCGTTTTGACGACCGCCGCGTCCTTTTTTAATACCATCACGGTTGGCAATACGCACACTCAATCCAATGATGTCTTCGGTCAGCGTATAAATAAACGGTTTGTCTGCGGTTCCCGGTGGGATTAAGGTCAGGACTTTCATGTCGTTACCACTATCAATATAGAGTTGTACCCGATTGCCTTCGCTCGAATTTGCATCATCTGGACTTTGATTTTTAGCGTTATCTCCTTTTTCATTATCACCTGACCATTTTCCGCTGACGTATTGAAATATAAGCGTGGTTCCCGCACGATGATTTCCCAATGTATAGCCAGTACCAAACGCTGAGGTAATGCGAATTTCCTTAGCGCCCGTCATGTCTATACGTGGCATATCAATATTTACTGCAGAGACATTCGTTTTCCCGTCACCAATTAATATGCCTGTCTTTTTTTCGAGCTTTGCAATAATTTTATCTAAGCTCCCCTTTTCTGTGAAATAAGCTCGCGCTTCTTCATTTTGGCGATCAAGTTCTAAAACGAGCGTGTATAATTCATCAATAACACTGGGCTCTGCTTTTTTAATTTCTCTTTTAATGGTTATTAAAATATTACGAACGGCTCGGTCGCGTTCTTTCTGTAGATCTTCATTGAATTCTTGATTTGCTTTGTCTTGAGCTTTATAAAAACGATCTAATTCTACATCAATTGGATCAGCAGCATATATATGCATACTTCCTGCAAGAGCTAAAATGGACAGCAAAGCGAGGAACGATTTCATATTCATTTGTCTGCTCCTAGACCAAGTAAATCAACAGGCTTAGATTCAGCTTCCAATTCTGCTAAGGTTTTTTCTAACGTGCCAGCTGTCGTATAATAAGCACGCGCTTCCACATTTTCTTTATCTAATTTTAGCACTGCTCGCCACGCTGCGGCACAACCCGTCTCATCTTTTGCACGAGCGCGATTTTTCGCTAAGGTCGTTAATGTCACAATGCTTTTATAGCGGTAACTTGCGATCGTCTTATCACGCGTAATTTCTAATTTGGTAACCGCATCATTAAATTTGAGCGACTCACGTTCGACCGTATCGGACGCGCTTGCATAAGTCCCGCCATTGAGCACACAAAGGAGGACACAGAACAGAGAGATTATAGTAAAGGTCTTCATAATGTGGGCGTCCGTTAACGGAGCAGTGTTCGCATGGTTCACTGCAAAATCGCATTGCCTACACGTGTGGTTCGCGTGATTGGGAGGCTAGCAGGCTATTGAGAAACACAAACCTACCTGGACGCCAGCATCACAACAACGGAAAATTTTGTTATTTTTACGGTCCTTTCTCGAATACGGATGCTATTTTTTGATCACAAATGCTTAAAGATTACGACCTCTTGGCTGGCATCATGCTGTCAGTTATGTGTCAGTTCAAACTCGCTCTTGTCAGTTTTAGTGCGAAGAGAAACATTTTGCCACGTCGTGAAAAAAAACCGCTATCTGCTCAGCGTTGGCATTGAAGGTTGTCGTGTAATTATTCGTAGCGAGCCATTATGAACACGCCGACACCTGATGCATCGACCTTACCTGATTATTGTTGTGCCATAATCTCAGACGAGCGTGGTTCGGTGTTGTTGCAGTTACGTCCCCCTACGGCGGTTTTCGCGCCTGGACAATTAACCTGTTTTGGCGGACGCCGTGACGTACATGAATCGGTTGATATTTGTTTACGTCGAGAATTACGTGAAGAATTAGCTTGGAGTCCACAAGACCTGTATTTCGCCTGCGACCTCTGGCAGGGACCAACATTTATTGCGCGTTTTATGCGTTGCACAATGTTACCAAATACTGCTCTTACAACAGAGCCTCATTTTCACGCCATTTGGACACCAATTAAAGAGTTGCCGGGATTACCACTTAGTGCATGGCATCGCGTTGTATTCGACGCTATTACCCGTGGCGAAAATCGAGCCGAGGCCCCAGCATGATTTATAAACATATGTATTGGGATTTAAGTTATGTGGGGCCGCAATTCCCCAACGGTGTCAATAGATTTATTCTTGGCTTAGCCGATCATAGTTATTCATTACCGAGTGTCTATTTACTGCGGCCAGATTTAAAAAATAGCCCTTTCCACTTATTATTACAAAAATGTCCTGGAACTATTCAGTTTATTGCTCCGCCAAACTGGTTACCATGGCGACGACGGTGGGATCAATTACTTCCAGAACCTGGAATTTTATTTGCCCCAGGTAATCACTATCGCCCATGTTTGTGGCCAATAGTGCTCGCCGTGCATGATTTAATTCCATTTGAGTTACCCTATTATGCGCGTTTCCAGCGCTGCTCACCAGCAACCTATGCACAGATGTTAGCGAATGCACAAAAAGTTTTGTGTGTAAGTAAATTTACGGAACAACGCGTTCAAGCATTTCAGCCACAAGCCAAAACCAGTGTTATTGGTGAAGGATTATTTCCAGAACCAGCGCCTCAAAGACCGGCATGGGCACCGGCATGGCCTTATTATTTATTTGTTGGTAATGCCGAACCACGCAAATGTATGGAAGATGCCATCGCTTTTGCGTCACACTTACATGATGCCGGGCTCATTATTATCGGTGGTAATTTTGGCCGGCGGCGACAAGTCAGTTCTTTACTACAAGATTGGACGGGAGCAAAACCAGCGCTGCATTTTTCATCGTGCACTGATGCAGAATTAACCTGGCTCTATCAACATACGCGTGCGTTATTGTTTCCGTCACAATATGAGGGTTTTGGTTTACCCGCCTTAGAATGCTTAAGAGCTGGTCGTCCCGTGATTGCACGTCCGATTGGTGCTATGCGCGAACATTTACATGAGCACGCTATTTGGCATGACGCATGGCACGATGCCGCACCAATTACTTCGCCCACTAATCAGGAGCCAGGAACAATTGCGCATCCTATACGTGTGGCGATTGATAATTGGAAATCATCATCAGCACTCCAACACTATTTGGCACAGTTTCGTTGGGCAACAGCACAAGCTCATTTGGAAAATGTCATTCAAGAGATTACTGCGCCATGATTGCGATTGATGTGACACCATGTTGTGGACAGGCAACTGGCGTTGGACGCTATGTGTCTGACCTGATTCGTGGTTTTGATTCCGCAACGACCTGTGCCGTTTATCAGGGACATCATGGTGCTCCGCCCGCTGCTTTACTTGCACGCGCAGCACAACATGGACGCTACGATTTTTTAGGTGGACGTATTGGCGCACGTTTACGCTTAGGAAAATTACTCACGCAATTTAATTGTTCACTCTATCACAGTACTTCAACTATTGCAGTGCCAGGACCGGTTTGGCCTGGCGCTATCGTCACCACTATTCATGACTGTCATCCACTTGAAATTGCTCATTCCGTTTCAGCGCGGTCGCGTCGTTTATTTTTATCGTTACTCCATACGCAATTAAAAAAATCACACCTCATAATAACTCCAAGCGAACACACTGCACAATCCGTCCGCGCACAGGGATGGAGCGGGCCATTACATGTTATTCCGCACGGGTTGTGGCCGGACAGTATTACTGAAAAACCACGTCCGCAGTCTGCACCAGCTGTTCCCTATATCTTAACACTTGGCGCTATTGCTCCAACGAAAGGACTCAGTGAGTTGGCTCGCGCACTCCAACACATCCCCGAATTACCTTGGTTTCACATTGGTCCAGTACGATACGATCCAGGCAATCGCATACAAAATGACATGCATAAAGCTAAATGTACGCTCTTAGGTTATCTCTCAGATGCCGAGCGTGATGCGTGGTTAGCACATGCATGGCTATTATGCCAACCGAGCCAGTCTGAAGGATTTGGTTATCCACCGCTTGAAGCCATGGCCCATGGTGTGCCAGTAGTAGCTCGCCGAGCTGGCGCTTTACCAGAAGTTGTCGGCGACGCGGCGCTCTATTTATCTGATGATGTAACACAAAGCTGCATTGATTCTGTACGTATGCTGCAACAAAATCCTGACCGTCATCAGCACTATGCAACGCAAGCCCGTTTACGTGCAGCACAATTTTCTCACACTCGCATGATCGAAGCTCATCTCAACGCATACCGTGAAGCGAGCCAATGCGCATCGCATTAATTTCTCCTGAATATCCCGGATGCGGTCCATCATTTGGTATTGGCCGTTATGTCCAATTATTAGCACGAGGTTTATCGAATATCGGTGATGCTGTTTGTGTGATAGTTATTAATGAACAAGGAACGTGGTTAGGGCACGCTGATGAAGTGCATCCCGTTAGTCGCTTACCAATACCTGCCCTCCTGCGCCCCTGGTGGACGCAATCATGGGTAGAGCGCGTATTAAATGATTTAGCACCAGATATTATTGAAGTTCCGAATTGGGGCGGGCTTGGTGCATTATTACCAAAACAATGGCCCGTGTTGGCTCGCTTATCAACGTCGATAGCACAAGAACGTGCACCTGATCGCTTACGAAAATATCTTCAAGCAAAACATTTACGTATGGAAAAAGCTACTGTGCGCAGAGCTGACTTTGTCGTAGCTGATAGTCCAGCTATCGCCGAAATATGTGCACCGCTTTATCGCCGTGCTGCCGACAGCATTATTCCACATGCACTGCCATTTACTCCACCTGCTTTAGAAGACCTTTCCAGCACTACAGGTACTGATGTATTATATGTTGGCCGCTTAGAGTTTCGTAAAGGCATTGATGTTTTATTGCGAGCATGGTTAAAAATACATGCACAATTTCCAAATACGCGTTTGCACATCGTCGGCAAAGACCGCTTTAAATTGTCCACAGCACTCCAGGTAGCAAAGCGTTCGCATATCGTATTTCACGGCCTTGTTAGCGATGACGAACTGGCGGAAATTTACAAAAAATGTCAAATTCAAGTTGTGCCATCACGATTTGAAAGTTTTGGTATCGTCGTCTTAGAAGCCTGGGCACATGGTGTTGCGGTTATAGCCAGTGCGATCCCGGCATTACAAAATACTGTCGCAAATGCTGGCGTTTTATTTCCGGTTAATGATCATCACCAATTGGCCAGCGAATTACGTTTATTACTAGCAGATAAAAACCGCTGCGCTGAATTACGAGACATTGGTTATAAACGATTACAACATTATCATCACATGTCGTCGTGGATTGCAGCAACACGAAAAGCCTATGCACAAACTATTGAAATCAGTCGACAACGTCAAAAGAAACAGTTTAAAAATTAATGCTTAATTCGCGGACGGTTTGCGTATAATGAGCACGATAGACGTGCTACAATATTTTTCTATTAATAAACGAAGATGCGCATCGGAATGATAAGGTGGAATGTCTACATAATTATCTAAAAAACCATCGCCGCGCTCTAATTGTAATGCTGCCAATTCACAGCCACTCTGTTGTAGGCGTTGCTGGAGTTCCACTACATCGCGTTCCCGTAAGAGAACGGTCGGACCTTTTGCTAACGTATCGGTATTACTACTGAGATTAAATTCTGTCGTATGTACGGCGATGCCACCTGGTTTGACATATGACATAGCTTTCACCATGCACGATAATGTCTGTTCAATTGAACCGAGATGTTCAATTGAACATGCTGACCAAATACCGTCAAAAGTACCAAGGTCCTGTGGTAAATGATTCATGTCCAAAGCTTGGTAGCGCACCTGTTTTGCTAATTGTTCATCGCTAATGACCTGTGGTCGACTGAGTGCCGACAAGCTACTCGCATGTTGATTCGTGTCGACCCACCCTTGCGCTTGTGCTGAATTCGCATCTTGATCAGTCGCCAGCACCTGCATGCCATATTTTGCAAATAATGCGGGCAATGGTTCGGTACCGACACCGAAACCTAACACGCGTGCATCGGTGCGTAAGATGCCTGCTTTTTCAAAGGCAGCGGCTATGGCAACAAATTCCCATTGTTTACGATGAAATTTTGGTGCTTCACCAATTGCCGCACACCAACGATGATAGGATGCGCACTGAAAATCACGCTCGCAACATAAAGCAGACAACGTTCCCAGCTTATTATCAACAGCAGTTAATTGTTCATTCATCTGCGGTTGACCAGCACTCTGTGCAGCGATCAGACCTTGATTGTGATAACACTGTTCAAGCGCCCACGAGAGACGCTGCAAACGACGCAGTTCACGTAATCCTGGCACACAGCGCACTATTTGCCGCATCAGCAACCGGATCAGTGCACGCATGCCACTTTCCTCCACAGGCGTTTGATGCTATCACCTAGCTTATGATCAAGCAATCAGTGCGCAGCAAAACGAGTGTCACTATCCCTCATGGTTAATAAACGATGAACGGTGAACCTGAAATTGTGCTGAGCGCGCAGACACGTGCAGACGGAATTGTGCGCATTTGGCGTCATCATCGTGATCTCTGGTGGTTTTTAGCACGTCGTGATTTAGTGGTGCGCTACCGACAAATGGTTATTGGTATGGCCTGGGTATTATTACGCCCCTTAGCGACGATGGCTGTATTCACTATAATTTTAGGACACTTCGCTAAAGTACCATCCGAAGGATTTCCCTATCATTTATTAGTGTTATCTGGATTAGTGCCGTGGTTATTTTTTGCAAATGTCGTTGCTGAATCAGCATTATGTATTGTAGGCAATGAGCCACTCATTACCAAAGTCTATTTTCCACGCTTAGTATTACCGCTCGCTTTAATTCCCGTTAACCTCATTGATCTAGCGGTCGCATTCATTGTACTGATTGGCTTGATGTTTTTCTCTGGATTAATGCCGGCCTGGACCATTATTTTTATTCCGCTTGCCACTCTCCCATTATTATGCGCCGCTTTAGGAGTCGGTTTATTAGTTGCTTCGATGATGGCACGATTCCGTGATTTAAAAAATGTCATTCCATTTATAATACAATTAGGCATGTTTTTATCGCCGGTTATTTACGCGGCAAATTTAGTACCAGAACATCTTCGCTGGGTGTTGGGATGTAATCCATTAACGGCAACTATTGAAAGTTGGCGTTGGTGTCTCTTTGGAAATGCCTATCCCATCCCATGGATGGAGGTCGGAATTGCCAGCGTCGTGTCAGTACTTGTATTAATAATTGGCCGCTGGTGGTTTGCGCGGGAAGAACAGAGGTTTGCCGATGTCCTCTGACGCCGTCGTCGTACAAGCACATGAGCTCAGCAAAGATTACCGCATTCGCGTTGGTCCACCGCTTAGTTTACGTGATGTCTTGGGAAATCCGTTACAATTATTTTCGGGTAATAAAGCGGCACGTTGGCGCGATCATCATGCCTTAGAGCGAATTAATTTACATATTCATCATGGAGAACGCGTTGCTTTATTGGGCGCTAATGGTGCTGGTAAATCAACATTTTTACGCATTTTATGCCGCATCGTTCCACCAACCTCAGGTTCAGTGCGTGTCCGCGGACGCGTAGCTGGTCTTTTAGAAGTCGGCACTGGTTTTCATCCGGAATTAACTGGGCGTGAAAATGTCTGGCTCGGTGGCGCCATTTTGGGAATGTCACGCATGTCGATTGCACAACGCTTTGATGACATCGTTCGCTTTAGTGGTATCGGTGATTTTTTAGACACTCCCGTTAAACATTATTCATCCGGTATGTATGTCCGATTGGCTTTTGCCGTTGCCGCGCATGTCGACACGCGTATTTTAGTCATTGATGAGGTGTTAGCGGTCGGCGATGAACAATTTCGCGAGCAATGCCTGTCTCATATGAGTGGCGATGGCAGCAAAGATCGTACGTTAATTTTTGTGAGCCATGACATGGAAGCGGTTCGCCGTGTTGCGACACGCGCCATCGTTTTTGCACATGGGCAGATTATTTTCGATGGCGATGTCAATGATGGTATAACGTGCCTACATGACCAGCGAGCTGAATCATAAATGTCACTGCCGCGCATTGACATTGTCATTCCCACAAAAAATCGGCACGATTGTTTACGACGTAGTTTACCATCGCTTTTGCACGCTGTTAGTAACTCATCTGCGACAATTATTATTTGTGATCAATCAGCAGAATCATTTAATGATGAATCAGTTATTGTTCATCATTGTCCGCATCTGACCGGTTTACCCGCCGCACGTAATTTCTTATTGCGTGTTAGCGACGCCGACGTGGTGTTGTTTTTAGATGATGACACCGACATCGCGCCAGATTTCCTACAACAACTCCAGTGGTTAATTGTTCATGAACCACAATTACTCGCTTGGGGTCCGGTAATAGAAACGCGACCTCGTGCAATTCGTCGCTTACATCGCTTGTCTCAATTAGGCGTCTTTGTTGATCCACGTCGATTAACCAGCCGCGCACATAATTATAAAACCACCTTATTATTTGGTTGCTGTTTTGCTGTACGTCGTCTCGCGGCAATAGCTGTTGGGTTTGATGAACGACGTTCAGGCTATGCACTAGGAGAAGACGCTGATTTCTTTTGGCGTTTATACCTGTCCAATAGACGTCATTGCTGCGCGCGCTTTAGTTCCACCTTACGCGCTATCCATAGACGTGATGGCCATGACCGTGCGCAACCGTGGCAACGTGGTTTTGCCAAAGGACAATTTTTACAGTGGTGGGCTCGTAGACATGGCGGGGAAAATCCCCTGACTATAGTCCACCTCATGATCGCAGCGGTAGCTGCCGCCAGCGGCTATGGCCAAGAACCTGGGCAGTGGCGCGGCGTGGTTCAAGGCCTGTGCACGATGCACCCTAAGTCCTGACCTAATCCCAAAACTTGTGTACACTAGGTGGCGCTGGCATACCTCAAGCGGTTTCCCACCTTGAAAATCGCTTGCATTGCGCATATGGTCGTTCCCCGCTATCTGCATAGGTGGCGACATCTACATCAGCGGCATCACGGATGATGCCTTTATACTTTAAGTATCTGCTCGCTAAGCACCTAGATAAGGAGCCGCTTGGTTTCCGGCACGACCGGCATCGCAATACACCAAACGTAACAGCATATGAAAACGTCCCCACCTTTTGGCCAGTGGTTGTTCATGCGCCTCCTCTTTGAGGAACGCCCATGAGCAGTTTGACGTTAGATTTTACCAATTGTTTATCTGAGGCGATCGGGGCGACCCACGGACTTATTAAATCTGAAGTCGATACGTTAGTCGCAAAATTTCCCAAGCATCATGAAAATGTTGATGAACTACGCACTGCTGGTGAGTGCGGTTTTTTCGATTTGCCTTATCAAGATGTGGGTTTGTTAAAAAACATTTTGAAAAAACATGCCGGGAAATGGGATAATCTTGTCGTCGTCGGAATTGGCGGCAGTAGTTTAGCAGCGCAATGTTTATTATCTGCACTTGGTCATCATCATTACAATGAATTAGAAGCGAAAGCGCGCAAAGGTGCTCCACGTGTATTTTTCGCTGACAATCCAGACACGCAATATTTAACTGACCTATTAGATGTTATCGATTTCAAAAAAACTTTATTTCAATTAGTGTGCAAAAATGGCACCACCGTTGAAACGCTCAGCATTTGGTTGTGGTTGTCTGAGTTAATTAAAAAGAAAGCCGGCAAGGGTGCATTGGCTAATCAATTAGTTATTACCACCGATGTAGAAAAAAGCCCACTTACAGAAATTGCCAAACAAGAAAAAATCGATCTCTTACCGATTCCTAGTAATTTACCGAGTCGTTATGGTGTTTTAGGGAATGCCGGTTTATTTGCCGCCGGCATGTGCGGCATTGATATTAGTGAGTTATTAGCTGGTGCAGCCGACATGGATAAACGCTGCCGTCATGGCGATGCCATGCGCAATCCGGCTTATATGCATGCGCTCATTCACTATTTACTGACACGTAAACGTCGCAAAACGATGCATGTCACATTTTCATTTTCGAATCGCATCCATGCCGTTGGACAATGGTATTCACATTTGTGCTCGGTCAGTTTAGGAAAAATGTTAAATCGCAAAGGTAAAGCCGTACATGTTGGCCCAAGTCCTGTTGCTGCTTTAGGTACGTTTGATAACCATGGCCAAATGCAGCTCTTCTGCGAAGGGCCCTTCGATAAAGTTATTACTTTTATCGCGGTCAAAAATAATGGGCCAGCCATTACCGTTCCAGCGAGCTACCCCAAAGTTGAAGTGCTCAGCCACATTCAAAATGTCGATTTTGCTGCCATCATGGACCATGGTTTCTGGGGCACAGAACACCACATCACAGCTGCCGGTCGACCCAATATGACGATTGGACTTGATGTTGTAGACGCCGCTAATGTTGGCCGCTTGATTTACATGCTTCAATTGTCGACAGCAATG
>JAHEDF010000428.1 GCA_024641365.1 Planctomycetota bacterium
GGTCCAACCCCCGACACGACATTGCCCCCTACGCACTCGCACTACCATGCCCCCCTCGCCTGGGAGACTAGCTTGCGGCTTTCGCGTCATCTCTGTTCTTTAGTACCGACGTTAGCCGCCGTGCTGATGAGTGCCGTACCCGCACACGCAGGCGATGCCACGTCGGCGGACACCACGCCCAAGCCAGTTGAAGTGCGGCCAAACGAAATTCGTGAAGTTAAAATTATTGGCGCAAAAAATTATCATCCCGATCGCATACGTTTTATTTTGACCACACGTGCTGGGATGATTTTAGATCCAAATGCTATGGCCGATGATGTGCGGGCCATTGAAAAAATGGGACCGTTTACCAATACCCGCAGCGAATTAGAGCGCCATCCAGATGGTTCGATGACCGTTATATTTCGCATGATCGAGCAACCATATGTTGCCGAAGTCTCTTATCCGGACTTAAATTATTTCCAACGTTCGGCGATTGAAAAATTTATGGAAACCAAAGTAGGTGGATGGTTAAATCCATTAATTTTGGAAAATGATCGCCGGGCGATTGAGGCCTATTTTCAAGATAAAGGCTACCGTTATGCGCGCGTAACCGTCGAGCAAGAAAATGATCGCGGCAATGTTCGCATTTCATTTCGCACCGATTTAGGGCAAGAAATTAAAGTTGCCCGTGTGATTTATAATAATTTGCCAAAACAAATGTTTTCTAAGCAAATTGACCCCATCTTATTAAATCAGCCCGGCAACGCTTACCATTCGGAATTAATGCCATTCGACCAAGGTGCCGTGGTTCGTACCATTCAGGATTATGGTTGGTTAGATGCAAAATTACTTAGTACCAATGCAGAGGTAACCGACTATATTCGGCCACTTGATGAACGTCGCCGCAATGGACCACAATTTGCGCCAGATGGAATATTAAATGATTCGGTCATGGTGGTCTATAATTTAGATCCTGGTCAACGTTATTATTTAGGTTCAGTCAGCTTTGTCGGTAACACGGTCGCATCTGGTGCTGAATTACGAGCCGCTTTTGGTTTAGCGGAAGGGGTACCTTATAAACGTAGTGATATTGATAAAGCAGTGGAACGTGCTCGTCGTTTAATTAGTAACCAAGGTTACGCGCGTTGTGATATTGGCACTGACCGTGGACTCGATTTAGAAAACCGCGTGGTAAATCTGGTATTACACGTGACAGAAGGCAGAAAATATAAAATCGGTCGTGTTGATATATATGGTAATTATGTCACTAAAGATGCTGTCGTTCGCCGCGCAATTGATCTTCGTCCCGGCGAATTATGGAATGACGATGCCATCGACGAATCCAAACGGCAGTTAGAACGCACTGGTTTATTTAAACGGCAAATAGATCGTCAATTACGAATTGTTCCTCGCTTTCCAGCTGATCGACCAGATGAAGCCGATTTACGCCTCGAATTGGAAGAAGATTCCACCGGTTCATTAAACTTCCAAGTTGGTTTTAGTTCATCCGACGGTGTCTTTATTCAAGCGGGATTTGGCGAACGTAATTTTAATGCGATTGGCTTTTTTACAGGTTTATTTAATGGTAATATCGCTCGTGATTGGCGTGGTGCTGGTCAAAGCGTCAATATGGGTTTGCAGTGGTCTGAATTATCAACCAGTGCAGATATCAGCTGGACCAACCCACATATGTTGGATGGTCCGTATTCTTTGACGCTTGGTTATAGTTATATTAATTCTCGCCGTCGTTCGTGGGAAGAAGTTCGCTCTATTCCTACAGCCACAATCGGGCGAAATTTTTTAAATAACGATTTACGGTTTTCTTTATCATATGCCTACACCGCTCTAAAAGTTCTTGAGCCTGATTTTGACGCACCAAATGATGCCTTATTGGGTGAAGGTAAATATCACATCAATACCTTCACTTTAAATCAATTTTATGACCGATTAAATAATCCACGTTTACCAACTCGAGGATATTTATTAACTGCTAGTGAATCGTATTCTGCAGATCCCCTATCAAATAGTTATGATTGGTGGAGTTATACGTTACGCGGCGACCATTTCTTGCCATTAATTGAAGGAGAACAAGGCGGCATTACGTATTTCCACGTCAACGCACGCTTTACACAAATATTTCCACTTGGTGATTCTGACGTGGTGCCGTTTTATCAACGATATTACGGCGGCGGGCCATCGCCACGTCATCGCGGTTTTGAACATGATCGTTTAGGCCCCACTGAAATTAATACGCTGGGTAATTCCGCGTATGTCGGTGGTACAACCGACGCCTTGCTGAGCGCAGAAATTTCGGTGCCCGTACAAGATAACAATGAAGGTATCCGCTTGGCTGTGTTCACTGATTGGGGCAACGTTTGGGGTGCCGGCGAAGCGGTTGAGCTCGATGATATGCGCACTGCGGTGGGCTTTGGCGTGCGCTTCCCAATCATGATCCCTGTGGCACTCGATTTTGCCTGGCTCTTAGATGCCAAAGATGGCGAGGACAACACGCAAATACAGTTCACTTTGGGCCAATTCCGCTACTAACGATGTGGAGGGGAGCTAGTGCCGAATCAACTAAATGCTCGTTTTTACTGGAAATTTTGCTCTTTTTATCGTTTAATTGCCTCATATCGCGCCGTTGAGCCCGCCCTGGAATACCCTGGTGACCAATCGAATGGTTGTTCTAGCATGCTCGTCCGCTCAGAAAGGAATCCTATGCGTTTGCCCGGTCTCTTCTTACTCGCCTTTGTTGTGTGGAGTTCTTTGCACAGTTCCTTGGCCGCTGCCGATACCAAGGGTCCAGACATTGCCGTTATGCGCTTAGATGAAGTTATTCGAAACAGTAAAGTATATTTGGCGCGCGTTGATCAATTAAAAGCTGATCAAGCTGCCGCTCAGGCTCAATTAGGCCAAATGGAAGAGCAAAGAAAGGCCGTGGAAAATAAACTGCAAGTGTTGAGCCCGGCAAGTGAAAAATTTGGTGAAGCACAAGAAGAGTTGGAAGTCCTTAAAGTAAAAAGTGAATTATTAGCAAAGCGGGTACGTGCACAATTAGATCGACGTCATGGTGCTGCATTAAAAGAAGCTTTTGATGTTGCGCGCGGACACTTAAAAGATTTTGCAAAAGAACGTGGCATTCGATTGGTAACATTAGCTCCAAATCCTCAAATGCCTGCCTTATCGTCAAATGACATGCAGATGCAGCTTGGCTTACAAACCTCATTATATTTTGATGATAATTTAGATATCACCGAAGCTTTTATTGCATTCATGAATAGTCGTTATGAAGGGGCGGCTCCTAACGCTGGTCCAGCTCCTGCCACCAACACGCCGCCAAAACCAGCAGGACCGTAACATGCGGGTAACCGTTCGAGAAGTCGCCCACCTCCTTGGTGGCACCGTCATCGGTGATGACCAAAAAATATTAACCGGCATTAGCAGTTTAACTGAAGCACATCCTGGTGACATCAGTTTTCTTGCGAATCCAAAATACGAATCGTATTTAAAAGAAACCAAAGCAACTGCAGTATTGGTTGCCAATGAACAGGCCAATGCACCGCTTATTCAAATTGTTGTGCCAAATCCAGATTTTGCCTTTGCCCGTGTCGTGGCAACTTTTGGACCCAAAGCTATTCCACCACCACCTGGAATTCACCCCACAGCAATTATCGGTGAAAATGTAAAGATTGGCGCAAATCCCGCCATTGGTCCTTATGCCGTAATTATGGATAATTGTGTCATTGGTGACAACGTCGTTATTTATCCCCATGTGTACATTGGCCACGAATGTAAAATTGGGAATAATTGTATTTGTTATTCTCAAGTGTCTGTTCGTGAGCGCTGCGAATTAGGAAGTCGCGTTATATTACATTCAGGGGTAGTCATTGGTTCAGATGGATTTGGCTATGCCTCTGTTGAAGGGGTTCATCATAAAATTCCTCAAGTTGGTATCGTTGTCATTGAAGACG
>JAHEDF010000429.1 GCA_024641365.1 Planctomycetota bacterium
ATTTGGTGTTGAAACGTCGACGACATGGATGTCATCACGCTTTAATACCGCATTAATATCGGTGCTAAATTCTTCCCACCCTAATTGTTCAGCAGCTGCTTTGAGTGGACCTTCACTGCGTCCAACAATTACTTTCGGTACCACCTGAAATGGTAAATCGAAATAATGATTCACTTGACGGTACGCATTCGAATGGGCGCGGCCCATGAATGAATAACCAATGAGTGCAACATTGAGGACGGGTTTGGACATATGGAACCTCGATTGGGTTAAGGCATGTTTGTTTGGGGGCGACACCATGGCAATGAAAGCGCTTTCCTACAAGAGCCTCATAGACAACGTAGGCAAGTTTGAGTGATACCGTAATCGTAATTCTTATGGTGTTAAAACGTATTTATCAATTCTTAGGTCATGTACATACGTGAGTGCGTTATTTATGACTGTGAAGGTTTACGAAGCCGCCTCAATTTACGTTATAGCGAAGCAATTACTTTTAGGATATAAGCTTCTTTGAGCTGATTTCAAAACAGCGCTTTTATTGTTTTAGCACCAGTTGATAGCTAGTTTTATTCGATTTTGTACACATAACACTTTTAAATTGATGCCATGAGAGAGCCATTCGTACTAGTATTACAGACCCAATGTAGTGGTCAGATGACGTTCACAGATATCAAGCTGTGCCAGTGTTACTGTCACTCAACGTTAGTACCAACGTTGGGTAGTACAAATATTGCAAAACTGCGGTACTCATCGTTACATATGTGAACTAAAGGTGGTCTTTGTGTTATTTCTCAATCTTGGCAATTTGGCGTCAATTAGCGCTGGAGGGTATTTTGAAACTGACTTTTAGACGTTTACGTCGCATGCAAACAACGTAAATAGACACACCGCTTTTTTAACATTTAGCTTATCATTCCAACCACGTCTTCATTTCTTTAATCTCTGGATCATCCTTATGCGAAACCATCTTCTATCTAAAACCCTCTGCTCACTTTCGTTAGTGGCGATCATGAGCTTAGTGCTGGCGCCGAGCGCAGAAAAAAAAGGTAATAAAGGTGGAGATGGCGGTAAGGACACGTCACTTGTTGATGTGCCCGCAGATTACAAAGATCCGATGCCATTTTCATTTCAAGCAAATGATCGCGTGGTGTTACTTGGAAATGGATTAGCGGATCGTTTTCAACATGATGGCTGGGTTGAAACCGGATTACAAAGCGAGTTAAAGGGAAAAAATATTTCCTTTCGTAATATGGCAGTGTCTGGTGACCAAGTGGATAAGATGCCGCGTGATAAAAATTTTACCGAACTTCATGATTATTTGCGGCACGTGAAGCCAGACGTCATATTTTCGTTTTTTGGTTATAATGAATCATTTGCCGGCATTGATAAAGCAGACGATTACAAAAACCGTCTAATCGCGTTCGTAAAGAAATTACGTGGAATTCAGCCAAACGGCAAATCATTTCCACGCATTGTATTATTCAGCCCAGTTGCATTTGAAAATCTTAACGATCCCAATCTGCCAAATGGCGCAGAGCACAATGCACGTTTAGCCGCCTACACGGCAGCTACTAAAAAGGCAGCAGAAGAAGCAGGCGTAGCTTTTGTTGATATTTTTTCCCCAACATTCCAGTTAATGGAATCAGCGACAGACAATTTAACTCTTAATGGTTGTCATTTAAGCCAAGACGGAAATCGTCGCTTAGGTGAAGTGATCGTAAAACAATTATTAGGCCAAAACATTACCTTAGATGAAAAAACACATGGCGCCTTACGCAACGCTATCATGGACAAGAATTGGCATTGGCATAATCGTTACCGCGCCACTGATGGTAATGATATTTGGGGTGGCCGTTCGACGTTGAAGTTCGTTGATAATCAAAGTAATGCGGAAGTATTAAAACATGAATTAACCATGTTGGATACTTTGTCAGATAATCGTGATAAAGTTATTTGGGCAGCTGCTAGTGGTAAAAAGATAAAACCTGACGACAGCAAAGTGCCTGCGCCAATTCCTGTTAAATCCAATGTAGGTGGCGGCAGTAAGAGTTCGAGCGCGCAAAAAGAAGGCAATACGGATTATTTATCGCCGACAGAGAGTGCCTCGAAAAAGAAACTCCCTGATGGCTACGAAATTAATGTATTTAGTTCCGAAGAAAAATACCCAGGCATGATTAATCCGGTACAAATGCAGGTGGATAATAAGGGGCGTTTATGGGCAGCCTGCTGGGCAACCTATCCGATGTGGGAACCGTTAAAAGAAATGAACGACGCACTGGTCATTATGCCAGATGAAAACCACGATGGCGTGGCAGATAAACATATTGTTTTTGCGAATGTCCATAATCCGCTCGGCTTTGAATTTTGGAATGGTGGCGTGATTGTAACAAGTGGTCCAGATCTCATCTTTTTAAAAGATACTGACGGCGACGATGTCGCCGATGTGCGAGAAGTACTTTTGCAGGGTTTAGGAACTTCTGATACCCACCATGCCGCAAATAATTTAATTTTAGGCCCAGACGGCGGTATTTATTGGCAAAGTGGCGTGTTCTTAGTGCACAATTACGAACATCCATGGGGCTCCAGTTTAAACGCGAATCAATCCGGTATGTACCGTTTTGACCCACGTCGCAAAACGATTGCATTTCATGCGGGTAATTCGCCAAATCCACATGGTACTAGTTTCGACTACTGGGGTTATTGCTATGCCAATGACGGAACCGGTGGCCGCAGTTATCAAGTGCGTCCTGAAGGCAAAGGCTTTAAGATGCATGAATTGTTAAAGAAAGAAGTGCGTCCAGTACCTGCTGATGCCATTGTGTCGTCTGAACAATTTCCTGACGAAATCCAACAAAACTTTTTAGTCTGTAATGCCATTGGATTCTTAGGTATTAAAAATTATGTGCTTCATCGTGATGGTTATGAAGGTCGTAAACCTGGTGAAGTGTGGGGCGTGCCAACTACAGAGATGTTAAGTAGCCAAGATCGAAATTTCCGTCCAACAGATGCGGTCTTCGGTGAAGATGGCGCTTTATATGTCTCTGATTGGGCGAACGTCATTATCGGTCACATGCAACACAATATTCGTGATCCGAACCGCGATAAAAAACATGGTCGCATTTATCGCATAACATACAAAGGCCGACCATTACAGAAGCCAGTCAATATTGATGGCGAACCGATTCCCGCCTTATTAAATAATTTAAAACACCCCATTGACGGTGTGCGTCACCGTACACGTGTAGAACTGAGTGAACGTAATTCAGCAGAAGTGATTGCAGCAACACGTGAATGGATGAAAGGGTTTGATCCGAATAAAGAAGACGAAGCACATCACCTCTTGGAAGCATTGTGGGTTCATCAACAGCACAATGTCCGCGATGATGCACTGTTAAATAAATTGCTTGGTTCATCGGTAACGCATGCAAAAATTGCAGCGCAAACTGTCAAACATTTCTGGGATAATGTTGATTCAACGAGTGGACGTATCATTAATTTAGAAGAAGCAGAGAAACCAATCGCCGTAACAGTACCGGCTCACTTAACTGGTGCTGATGCGAAAGCATATAAACTCGGGGCCGAAGTATTTATGCGTGAAGCGCACTGTTCGACCTGCCATCAACCACAGGGTACGGGTTTAGGAACGATTTATCCTCCATTAGTAAATAGCCCATGGGTGTTAGGTGATGAAACGCGCTTAATTAAATTAACCCTGCACGGCTTATGGGGAAAAATCGATGTCAATGGAACGATTTATGATCCGTCGCTAGGCGTGCCGCCTATGACTGCATTTAAATCAATTCTGAAGGACGACGAACTCGCTGGTGTATTAACCTTTGTTCGTAATACATGGGGTAACAAGGCATCGGCTATCTCTCCTGAAGCAGTGAAGAAAGTACGCGCAGATACGAGTAAACAAACGACGTTTTATGTGCCAGACGAGTTATTAAAGG